>JANQTQ010000001.1 GCA_030731625.1 Polaribacter sp.
GTTCCAACAAAGCAGGTTCTCAAGAAGAAACAGCATTAGAAGTAAATTTAATTGCTGCTGCTGAAATAGCACGTCAGTTACAATTGCGTGATATGGGAGGCATTATAGTAATCGATTTTATTGATATGCATAAAACTGAAAATAGGAATAAACTGTTTCAGTACTTAAAAGAGCAAATGTCTTTCGACAGAACAAAACATAAAATATTACCTCCAAGTAAATTTGGGTTAGTACAAATTACAAGACAAAGGGTTAGACCAGAGTTAAGTATTAAAACTACCGAAGACAACCCAAATACAAATGGACAAGTAGAGGCTCCAATAGTTTTATTAGATAATATTCAAGCAGATTTAGAAAAATTGATGTCAAATTCTAAAGACAATAAAAAGATACAATTACATATTCATCCTTTTATTGCTGCGTATTTAACCAAAGGAGTAAACTCAATTCGTTTTAAATGGTTTTTAAAACACAAAAAGTGGATTACAATTATACCTAGAGATGCTTACACATATTTATATTATAAATTTCAATCTCCTAAAGAGTAGTTTGTAATATAAAAAAGGCAATAATTTATTATCAAAAAACCCCGTAGCTTTTAAGTTACGGGGTTTTGTGCTTTTATGTAGTTTGTATTAAAGTATGTTGAATGTTATTTTTTTTCTTTTATCAAATACATGTAAACAGGATAATGATCAGAATATCCGCCGGTATAACCACCATTTGAAAAACTTCTAAAAGGATATCCTTTGTATTGACCTTTTCTAATTGTTAAAAAACGTTTGTTAAAAATCATGGCTTTATACATTTTATACGTAGAAAAATCTTTTTCGCCTTTGTCTAATAAGGGTTCTGAAATTAATATTTGATCAAATAAATTAATTTTATCTCTGTAGCCTAAAGTGTTAAAGCCTCTTCTAAACATATCTTCATACGGATTGTAAATAGCTGTTTCGTCAACTTCATTTTTCTCGCTTTTTGTTTTTAAAACTTCTTTAAAACTTGCATTTATTGGATCGTCATTAAAATCGCCCATCGTAAGAATTTTTGCGTTCACATCATTTTTTCTTATCTGATTAATAATTAGGGTGTTTTGATACGCAGCTTTTTCGCGTAAAGGCCTGCTTTTTTCTTCTCCGCCACTTCTAGATGGCCAATGATTTACAATAACATGTATCATTTCATCATCTAAATAACCAGAAACTAATAATTGATCTCTTGTAAATACTTTAAAGTTTCCTTTATAAATATTAGGATTAAAAACTTCGTGAAATATTGGTTTAAAGTATTTCTTCTGATATAATAAGGCAACATCTATTCCGCGTTTGTCTGGAGAATCATAATGAATTATGCCATATTCTTTCTTTATTAGATGTTTATTCTTCACCAAATCTTCAAGAACACTTCGATTTTCAACTTCAGAAACACCAATAATTGCCGGACTCGTATTTGCCATATCTGCACCAATTTGTGCAATTGTACTAGCAAGTTTGTCAATTTTATCCCAATAAACTTTAGATCTATTTGCTTTAAGTTCCATCATTGGGCTTGCTTCATCGTTTATTGAAGGATCATTTATAGTATCAAAAAGATTTTCTAGGTTGTAAAAGGCAATCGTTCTAATAGAATATTTTTTCTCGTTATTTTGAGAATACGTAGTCGAAATCATTAAAAATGAAATAGTAATAAATAGTAATATTTTCTTCATAGCAAATTAATTTTTGAGTAAAACTTCGAAAAGTATAAATTATAAAAAGGTGTTTTAATTCCTGTAATTACGGATAACCGTAAAGATTACTCCTTTGTTGTTCATAAATTTATGAAAAATTCTATGAAAAAAATCATTACAACACAATTATTGCTCCTATTTTTTATAGGGATTATGAACGCTCAGAATAGTGTAAAAGGAGTCATTGTAGAAAATGATTCAGAAAAACCACTTCAAAATGTGCAGGTTGTCGTAAAGCAAACTACTTTAAAGAAATCAACTGGAGTTGATGGTGCATTTGAATTTAAAAATTTAAAAAATGGTAGCTATATTTTAGAACTAAAACTAATCGGTTACGAAACACAAAATTTCCCAGTAGAATTTTCTGGAAACGCGATAGATTTAGGTCGGATTGTTCTCTATAAAGATATTTTTGAAGAGCAAGATGTAAGTGTTATAACAATAACAGACGATCAATTAAATAATGATGCAAGTTCTGCGGATAATATTTCTGGACTTTTACAAGCATCAAAAGATATCTTTTTAAGAACTGCTGCTTTTGAGTTTAGTTCTTCTTTTTTTAGGATAAAAGGGTTGGATTCTGGTAATGGTAAAGTTTTGATTAACGGAATTGAGATGAATAAAATCTACGATGGTAGAGCACAATGGAGCAATTGGGGAGGCTTAAATGATATGTTAAGAAATCAAGAATTTAGTAATGGTTTATCTCCTTCGGATTTTACTTTTGGCGGTGTTTTAGGTGCTACAAATATGGATACGAGAGCTTCTTTGCTGCGGCAAGGGTCAAGGATATCGTATTCTTCATCAGATAGAAGTTATGAACATAGAGTAATGGCAACACATGTTACCGGAATTTCCAAAAGTGGTTGGTCAATGGCTTTTTCTGGAAGCAGAAGATCCGGAAATGAGGGTTTTAACGAAGGTACATCGTATAATGCGTATTCTGTATTTGCATCCATAGAAAAGAAAATCAACCAAAAACATAGCATTAATTTTACGGGAATTTTTACACCAAATAGAAGAGGAAAATCGTCTCCCAACACCCAAGAAGTTTTTGATTTAAAGGGAATTGAATACAATGAATATTGGGGAAATTTAAACGGAAAGAAATTAAATTCTAGAATAAAAGAAGTGGTAGAACCCATTTTAATGCTAAATCACTATTGGGATCTTTCAGAAAATACCACCTTACAAACCAATATTTCTTATCAGTTTGGGAAAATAGGAAATAGTCGTTTAGATTTTAATGGAGGCTCAAATCCGAGTCCTACGTATTATCAAACATTGCCAAGTTATTTCTTAAAATATAATAATTTATCGGATGCTTATACTGCTCAAGAAAACTTTGTAAACAATGGTCAATTAAATTGGAATAGTATTTTTGATGCAAATAGTACTAACGCAAATATTGATTTAAATAATGCCTATGTTTTATATGAGGATAGAAATGATGATAAACAAGTAACTGTAAATACTATTTTTAATTCAAATTTAAATAATAATATTTCTCTAAACGGAAAATTAGAATACAAGCGTTTACGTTCCCAAAATTTTGCAAAAGTAATCGATTTATTGGGTGGAAATGGTTATTTAGATATCAATAATTTTGCAGACTCAGAAGCACAAATGCAAAACGATTTGTTGCATCCTAATAGAGTTGTAGGTGTTGGCGATAAATTTAGATATCATTTTAATTTAAGTTCAGATTTTATAAATGCGTTTGCGCAGGCGCAGTTTAAATACAATAAAATAGATTTTTATGCGGCAGCCAATGTTTCTCAAATATCAAACCAAAGAGAAGGATTGTATCAAAATGGACGATTCGAAAATAGTTCTTTAGGAGAGTCTGATAAATTAAATTTTACAAATTATGGCGCAAAAGCAGGAGCAACGTATAAAATTAATGGACGTCATTTAATTGATGTAAATGTTGGCTATTTAACACAAGCACCTACTATCAGAAATTCGTTTTCTAACTCTAGAGAAAACAACAATATTGTTGACAATTTACAAAGCGAACAGTTGTTTTCTGCGGATGCAAGCTACATTGTAAGAACTCCAATAATTACGGCAAAACTTACGGGTTATTACACCTCAATAAAAGACGCGACAGAAATTTCTTTTTATTTTGCTGATGGAATTGGAGGCGATAATACAGCCTTTGTTCAAGAAATATTATCGGGCATAGAAAAAGAACATCTTGGGGTGGAATTTGGCTTGGAAGCACAAGTTACATCAGCCATAAAATTAAAAGGAGCGGCATCAATTGGTCGTTTTTTGTATGCTAATAATCCTGATTTATACCTTACTTCGGATGTTACAAACGAAGGTATTTTTGACGAAAATGGACGGTCAAAAAATTATACATCCAACTTAAAAAATTATAAAATTTCTGCAGGTCCACATAATGCATTTTCTGTTGGTTTTGAATATCGAGATCCAGATTATTGGTGGATTGGAGCAACTACCAATTTTTTTAGCAATACCTATGTAGACATTGCGCCATTAACAAGATCAAGTAATTTTTACACAGATTCAGATGGATTAACGTTTCCAGATTATGATGTTGATTTGGCGAGAGAATTATTACAGCAAGAAAAATTTAAGGATTATAAAGTAGTAAATCTAGTTGGAGGAAAATCTTGGATAATAGACGGGTATTATGTAAGTCTTTTTGCAACCGTAAATAATGTATTAAATACCGAGTATAAATCTGGTGGATTTGAACAAGGTAGAAACGCAAATTACAATGAATTAAGAACAGATAAATCACTCAAAAAACCAGTTTTTGGTAACAAATATTGGTACGGAAGAGGTACAACCTACTTTTTAAATGCAAACATTAGTTTTTAAATTTAAATAAATTGAAATGAAAAGAAATCTAGTATTAATCGTAAGTATCACATTTATTATCAGTGTATTGTTTTCTGCTTGTGTAGAGGATAATAATTTTAAAGTGCCACAAAATTTAGGAGTCGAAGAAAATTTAAAGCTGAATGATATTTTAGATAGTATTCAAAATAATCAGTTAGAATTAAAATCGATAAAAGATTTAAAAAGTTTGTATAATTCTGGCGGCGAACCTTTAAAAATAGTTTCTGATATTGTTATCAAAGGGTATGTTATTTCTTCGGATGCAAAAGGAAATTATTTTAGAGAGTTTTACATGCAGGATGCGTCCGAAAATCCATCAGCAGGAATTAAAATAACGCTTAATTTAACCAATAGCTACAATAAATTTAACTTCGGACGTGAAGTTTACATCCGACTGAAAAATCTATATATTGGAGAAACGAATTCTGGTGATGGTGTAATAGCTATTGGCGGAAAAATAAAATTAACAGACGTCAAAGAAATTGAAAGTATTACATCAAACCAAATAGAAAATCATTTGTTTAGAAGTCCAACAACGGCCGAAATTGTTCCTAAAATTGTAACTCTTGGAGGATTACATAATGATGCGAACATCAGCACTTTTGTTCATATTGAAAATGCTTTTTTTTCTTCGGATTTAAAAGGAAAATCATTTGTAGATCCTATTGAAGATTTTGATACAAAACGAAAAATAGAAACCTGTCAGGGTCCAAGTTTCGAGTCGTCATTTGTAGAAACGAGTTCGTTTGCTAGTTTTGCAAACAATGCTTTGCCAGAAGGTGGCGGAACAATAAATGCAGTTGTTTCTAGAGATTTCGGTGGCGATTTTACCGTGTTGGTTTTAAATACTGCGGATGATGTTCAAATGACTGATGCAAGATGCACGCCATCAGAATTGTCTGAGTATAGCACGATATTATTACAGCAAGATTTTGATGCTACATCCGGAGAAATTAACATTGCGAATTGGACAAATTATATCGAAGCAGGTTCAAAAAAATGGAGATCTTATACAGATGCCAATTCTTTGAGTAAAGCGGCAAACATTGGTTCTTATAGATCTGGTGATGAAAGTACAATTGCTTGGTTAATTACAGAGGGAGTAAATTTAGATACAACTTTAGAGGAGTATTTGTCTTTTGAAACTTCAACTTCTTTTGCCGACGGAAGTACTTTAGAGGTGTTAATATCGGAAAACTGGAATGGAGAAGAAGCATCAATTACCACTGCAAAATGGGATGCGTTACCAGCAAAAATAGCATCCAATAATGATGATTATAATAGTTTTATAAATTCAACTTTTATAGATTTATCTGCAAATTCGGGCACAATTTACATCGCTTTTAAATATTCAGGAACAGGAAATGATAGTTTTGACGGAACCTATGAGTTAGATAATATTACTATTATTGCAAAATAATAGAGGGTCAAAATGAAAAAAATAGAACATATTGGTATTGCTGTAAAAGATTTAGAGACGTCTAATAAAGTATTTGCATCCTTGTTTGGAGTAGCGCATTATAAAGAAGAAGAAGTACTATCCGAAGGTGTTAAAACTTCGTTTTTTAAAAGCGGACCTAATAAAATTGAATTACTTCAAGCTACAAATCCAGAGAGTCCTATTGCTAAGTTTTTAGAAAAAAAGGGAGAAGGAATTCATCATATTGCTTTTGCTGTAGAGGATATAAAATCGGAAATAAAAAGATTACAAAGCGAGGGTTTTGTTGTTTTAAATGAAACGCCAAAAAAAGGAGCGGATAATAAATTGGTTGTTTTTTTGCATCCAAAGACAACAAACGGTGTTCTAATAGAATTATGTCAAGAGATAAATAGCACCAAATAACTTTTAAAAATGTAACATGATATGAGGATCATTAAAATATTTGTGAAGTATTAAATTTCTAGTTATCAGTTATTAACTTGTTTTTCTAAGGTGAAAAGGCTTTTTTTAAGTAAAAGTTTTTATCAGTTATCATAATGTTTATTTAGGATACGTTAAAATACTGTAAACTGTTACTGCCAACTGATTTCTAATTATTATCTTGCACCGATTTTTAAAAGTATAATATAATGTCTACTAAGTTTGATTCTTACCATAAAAGACGCTTACAATCTTCTTACATTTCTGTTGTAATTAGTATTGCTTTAGTCCTTTTTATGGTTGGTGTTTTGGGTTTAATACTTTTAAAATCTACAAAAGTAGCCAATCATATTAAAGAAAAAGTGGCAATTACACTCTTTGTAAAAGACCAAGTGTCTCAAAATCAAATAGAAACTTTTTTAGCATCTCTTAAAGAAGAAGAATTTACAAGAGAAGCAATTTACACTAGTAAAGACGACGCTGCAAAAAAATATAGCGAAGAAATTGGTGAAGATTTTTTAGCATTTTTAGGAGAAAATCCACTTAAAAACGGAATAGATATCTTCTTAAAAGCAGATTTTGTGACACCAGAAAAAATGCAAGAATTAGAAACTCGTTTTTTAGAGAATGCATTTGTTGCAGATGTTTCTTATGATAAACCGTTAATTAATTTATTAACAAAGAATATTCAAAGAATAAGTTTTTGGCTATTAGTAGTAAGTGGTTTTTTTGCTTTAGTATCAATGATTTTAATAAATAGTTCTATTAGATTGTCTATTTATTCTAAGCGATTTAATATAAAAACCATGCAAATGGTTGGAGCAACAAAAAGTTTTATTAGAAGACCATTTATCATACGAAGTATTAAGTTAGGTTTTTTTGGTGCTTTTTTAGCGTTAATTGGTTTGGCATTTGTAATTTATTATGTAGATCAATACATACCAAGTTTAGAACTATTAAAGGATTATGGCACGTTACTATATTTGGTAGCTGGTGTGTTTTTAACAGCATTTATAATAACTTGGATTAGTACGTTCTTTGCAACTCAACGTTTTTTAAATTTACAAACAGACGAACTTCATTTTTAAGATTATGGAAGAAGAAATTATAGAGAAAAAAGAATTTTTATTCGGAAAAAAGAATTATTTAATAATGCTAGTTGGTATTGTTTTTATTGCCTTAGGCTTCGTTTTTATGGCCGGTGGAGGTAGTGATAATCCAGAGGTTTTTAACGAAGAAATATACAATTGGCAAAGAATTCGTTTAGCGCCAACCTTGGTAATTATAGGATTGTCAATAGAGTTTTATGCAATTTTAGCAAATCCAAAAAAATAATTTATGAATCTTATAGAAACAATCATTTTAGCGGTAATTGAAGGAATTACAGAGTATTTACCGGTTTCATCTACAGGACACATGATTATTGCTTCGTCTTTTATGCGAATTGCAACAGACGATTTTACCAAGCTTTTTACTATTGTAATTCAGTTAGGAGCAATTTTATCAGTAGTTGTTTTGTATTGGAAACGTTTCTTCCAAAGTTTAGATTTTTATTTTAAATTGGCGGTTGCCTTTATTCCTGCGGTTGTTTTAGGTTTGCTTTTAAATGATGTAATTGATAGCCTATTAGAAAGTCCGATTACTGTTGCAATTTCTTTAATAATAGGAGGTTTTATCCTTTTAAAAGTAGATGATTGGTTTAAAGCAAATGAAGAATTTGATAAAGAAAATCCAACTGCACACACAGAAATAAGTTATATGACTGCCTTAAAAATTGGATTTTTTCAATGTTTAGCAATGATTCCAGGAACTTCTAGAAGTGGTGCAAGTATTGTTGGTGGTATGACGCAAAAAATAAACAGAAAAACTGCAGCAGAATTTTCTTTCTTTTTAGCTGTGCCAACAATGTTAGGGGCTACCGCAAAAAAAAGTTACGATTATTATAAAGCAGGTTTTGAGCTTTCTTCAGACCAAATTAATTACCTAATAATTGGTAATATTGTTGCATTTGTTGTGGCATTAATTGCTATTAAATCTTTTATTGATTACTTAAGTAAAAAGGGATTTAAAATGTTTGGTTATTATAGAATCGTTTTAGGAATTGCGTTGTTAGTGATTCATTTTTTTATCTATAAATTAAGCATTTAATTTTTATTGATGACGGAAGAAGACTTTAAGAACGGGCAAGTTTTACTAATTGATAAACCTTTAAATTGGACTTCTTTTCAGGTAGTTAATAAACTTCGGTGGGAAATAAAACAGCGATTCAAAATCAAAAACATTAAAGTTGGTCACGCAGGTACTTTAGATCCATTAGCAACAGGTTTGTTAATTATTTGTACAGGAAAACAGACCAAAGAAATTGATACGTATCAAGGTCAAATTAAAGAATATACCGGCACAATTACGTTAGGCGGTACTACGCCAAGTTATGATTTAGAAACAGAAATCAATGAAACTTTTTCAATTGATCACATTTCTGAAAAGTTATTAAAAGAAACTACAAAACAATTTATTGGCGAAATTCAGCAGAAACCACCTATTTTTTCAGCAATTAAAAAAGACGGAAAACGTTTGTATGAGTTAGCTAGAAAAGGTGAAACTACAGAAATTAAAGCCAGAACTGTAACTGTATCAGAATTTGATATTACAAATATTGATTTACCAAAAGTAGATTTTAAAGTAGTTTGCAGTAAAGGTACTTACATTCGTTCTTTAGCATTTGATTTTGGAAACGCGCTTAATTCTGGCGCACATTTATCAGCCTTGAGAAGAACAAAAATTGGTGATTTCTCTGTTGATAAAAGTCTTTCTGTTGATGGTTTTATAGATGGTTTAAAGTCAGGTAATTAAATTGAACTTGTTCTAAACTCTTAAAGTTAATATTGGTTTTAACGCTTTTTTATTTAATTTTCTGGTAACGCTAGCTGTAAATAAATGAGAAATTCCAGTTCTGCCATTTGTGCTTAAAGCAATTAAATCTGCATTTATATCTTTAGAGAAATTTAAAATTCCTTTTTCAATAGAAAGATCATTGTAAATATTAATGGTGTGTTTTGGTAATTCGAATTCCTTAATAAATTCATGAATTTTTTCTGTTGCATCATAAGTGCTTTCAAAGTTAGAAGCAGTATTTACTTTTAGCAAATGTATTTTACTATTAAAAAGTGTAGCAAAGTCAAGAAATTTTTTAAAAATTTCTTTTTTGTTTTCATTTTTAAAGCTAGATGCAAAAACTAAATTCTTCATTTTAAACTTTTTAGGTTCTTTTTTAACTACAATAACGGGTGTTTTCGAGCTTCGAACTACTTTCTCGGTATTAGAACCAATTCGTATTCCTTTAAAACTAGAATGCCCTTTAGAACCCATTATAATTAAATCTGCATTTATTTTATCAGCATATTTTAGAATACCTTCAAAAGGATTATTTAATTTTATAAAATATTCAACTTGAATGTCTTCGCTAAAAATGTTTCCTTTGAATTCAAGTACTTTTTCTCTAACCTTTCTAAGGTAAAGCATGCTTTCTGGAATGCTAAATCTACTGCTAGAGCCCATGTCTACAACTCCTTTAGGTAATTCGATTAGGTGAATTAAGTAAATTGTTGCTTTTGTCTTTATTGCCATTTTAGCAGCCATTTTAGCGGCATATTCAGATGGTTTAGAAAAATCTATTGGAACTAAAATGGTTTTCATAAGTAGTAAAATTTAAATGATAAAATCATGAATTTTAAAGATATAAAAAATAATTGAATGTAACTCTATTTGGTAAGTCATAAACATTTAGTATATTTGCACCGAAAATCGTAGTAGATGTGGAAATGAAGGGGACTAAAAGTCCCCTCTTTTTATATTTTATGATAAGGTTTATATGGATCAGAAACAGATAAAAGATTTAATTGACGAGGCTTTAGCGCAAGATGAATCATTGTATTTAGTAGATTTTTTGATATCTACAAATAACAAAATTCAAATTGTTGTTGATGGCGATAATGGGGTTTCTTTAAATGAGTGCATTAGAATTAGTAAGAGTGTAGATAACGGTTTAGATAGAGAAATTGAAGATTTTTCACTAGAAGTTTCCACTCCAGATATTGCACATCCATTAAAATTAAAGAGACAATACATAAAAAACATCAATAGAATTTTAAAGGTTAAAACTGCCGAAGAAGAAATTGAAGGAACTTTACAAGAAGCAGATGACGATAAGATTGTTTTAGCTTGGAAAGCGAGAGAGCCAAAACTAGTAGGTAAAGGAAAGGTTACAGTTCAAAAAACAGTAACTTTAGAGTATAAAGATATTAAAGAAGCAAGAGTAAAAATCTTATTTTAAGCAAGAAATTTAATGGAAAATATAGCATTAATAGATTCATTTTCAGAATTTAAAGATAATAAAAGTATAGACAGAGTAACATTGATGTCTATTTTAGAAGAAGTGTTTAGAGCTGCCTTAAAACGTAAGTTTGGTTCTGATGACAATTTTGATATTATTATTAATCCAGATAAAGGAGATTTAGAAATTTGGAGAAATAGAATTGTGGTTGCCGATGGTTTTTCTGAGGATGACAATGAAGAGATAGAATTATCTGAAGCAAGATTAATCGAGCCAGATTTTGAAATCGGTGAAGATGTTTCTGAAGAAGTAAAGTTATTTGATTTAGGAAGAAGAGCTATTTTAGCTTTACGTCAAAATTTAATATCTAAAATTTATGAGCACGACAGTACAAATATTTTTAAACATTTTAAAGATTTAGAAGGAGAATTATATAGTGCAGAAGTGCATCATATTCGTCATAATGCTATTATTTTATTAGATGATGATGGTAATGAAATTGTATTGCCTAAGAGTGAGCAAATTCGTTCGGATTTCTTTAGAAAAGGAGATTCTGTAAGAGGAGTTATTAAAACGGTTGAACTAAGAGGTAATAAACCTGCTATTATTTTATCTAGAACTGCGCCATCATTTTTAATCAAACTGTTTGAACAAGAAATTCCTGAGGTTTTTGATGGTTTAATTACTGTTGAAGGTGTTGCAAGGATTCCTGGAGAAAAAGCAAAAGTAGCTGTAGATTCTTATGATGATAGAATTGATCCTGTTGGAGCGTGTGTAGGAGTTAAAGGATCAAGAATTCATGGTATTGTTCGTGAATTAGGGAATGAAAACATAGATGTTATCAACTATACTAAAAACGAACAATTATATATCTCTAGAGCATTGAGTCCTGCAAAAGTGACTTCAATGGAAATAGAAATGTATGATGAAGTTAGAAATGGTAAAAAAGGACGTGTAAGTGTACTTTTAAAACCAGAAGAAGTTTCTAAAGCAATTGGTAGAGGCGGTGTAAATATACGTTTAGCAAGTGAGTTAACTGGATATGAAATAGACGTTCAAAGAGAAGGTTTAGAAGAAGAAGATGTTGAGTTAACAGAGTTTATGGACGAGATTGAAGATTGGGTGATTACAGAGTTCAAGAAAATTGGTCTAGATACCGCAAGAAGCGTATTAGAAGCTAGTGTAGAAGAACTAGTAAAAAGAACCGATTTAGAAGAAGAAACTATATTAGATGTTCAGAGAATCTTGAAAGAGGAGTTCGAGTAATCGTCGATTATAATAAAATTAAAGTAAAATATCATATTTTTACAGAATTAAAGGCTAAAAAATAATATATGTCTGAAGGCAAAACAATGAGGCTTAATAAAGTTTTAAGAGAATTAAATATTTCTCTTGATAGAGCGGTAGAATATTTAGCAAAAAATGGTCATGAAATAGATTCAAGACCAACAACTAAAATTTCTAGTGATGTCTATCAAGTTTTACAAGATGGCTTTGAAAAAGATGCAAACAAAAAAGCTGCATCTAAAGAAGTTGGCGAAGAAAAACGAAAAGAGAAAGAAGCAATTCGTCTAGAAATTGAGGCTAAATTAGAAAAGAAAAGAGCGGAGGAAACTAAGAAGGAGGAAATCTTAATTAAAGCTAAGGCAGAAAAACTAGAATTTAAAACTGTTGGTAAAATAGATATCAATAATTTAGGTAAAAAGACTTCGGATACATCCGAAAAAGCCGCAGAAACGCCTAAAGTTCAAGAAACAGAAAAGGTGCAAGTTGCAGAAGTTGTTCAAAAAGCAGAAGTTGTACAAGAAGTTAAAGAGGTAAAAGAAGAACCTATAAAGGTTGTTGTTGCCCCTAAGGTTGAAGAAATTGTAGTTGAAAAACCTAAGGTTAGAAAACCAGTTTCTGAAATTGAAAAAGAAGCTTCGAAGGTTGATGCTAAAAACGATTCTAAAAAGGATTCTTCTAAAAAAGAAGAAAAACCAGAAGAGATAACTGCAGAAAATGCTGAGGCTATTAAAACTCAGTATAAAAAGCTTGATGGTCCTAACTTTACAGGTAAAAAAATTGATTTAAAACAATTTGAAAGACCTAAAAAGAAAAAACCAGAGGTTAAAAAGGATGCAAATGCAGATGCTAAAAAGAAACGTAAACGTATAAATAAACCTAATACAGGTACAAATACAAATACGAGGTCTACTGGTAGTCCAGCTAAGAGAGTTGCTCCTGGAGCGAATTCTCCAGCTAGAGGAGGTGTAGGAAGACCTGGGTTTAGAGGTAAAGCAAGTCCTAGAACTCCTATTAAAAATGAAGAACCTACTGAAGCAGATATTCAAAAACAAGTAAGAGAAACGTTAGAGAAACTTCAAGGAAAATCTTCTAGAGGTAAAGGAGCTAAGTATCGTAGAAATAAAAGAGATGCTCATAGAGAACATACAGAAGCAGAGTTAGAAGCGCAAGCTTTAGGTAGTAAAATCTTAAAAGTAACAGAATTTGTTACTGTTAGTGAAGTTGCAACAATGATGGATGTTCCCGTGACTCAAATTATTTCTTCATGTATGATGTTGGGAATGATGGTTACAATGAATCAGCGTTTAGATGCAGAAACATTAGTAATTGTTGCTGAAGAATTTAATCATAAAGTAGAGTTTGTTGGTGCTGAAGTAGAAGAATCTATAGAAGAAATAATTGACAAACCAGAAGATTTAGAAACACGTGCGCCAATTATTACTGTAATGGGTCACGTAGATCATGGTAAAACTTCTTTGTTAGATTATATCAGAAAAGCAAATGTAATTGAAGGTGAAAGTGGAGGAATTACGCAACATATTGGAGCTTATTCAGTAAATGTTGGTGATCAAAAAATTGCATTTTTAGATACTCCAGGTCACGAGGCCTTTACTGCAATGCGTGCTCGTGGGGCTCAAGTAACAGATTTAGTAATTATTGTAGTTGCCGCTGATGATGATGTAATGCCACAAACAAAAGAGGCTATTTCTCATGCACAAGCAGCATCTGTGCCAATTATTTTTGCAATAAACAAGATCGATAAGCCAAATGCAAATCCGGATAATGTAAAAACACAATTATCTGCGATGAACCTTTTAATTGAAGAATGGGGAGGAAGTATTCAATCTCAAGATATCTCTGCAAAAACTGGTCAAGGTGTACCTGAATTATTAGAGAAAGTATTATTAGAAGCAGAAATTTTAGAGTTAAAAGCGAATCCTAATAAAAATGCAATTGGTACTGTTGTGGAAGCACAGTTAGATAAAGGTAGGGGATATGTTACAACTATTTTAGTTCAAGCCGGAACATTGAATGTCGGTGATTACTTACTAGCAGGTAAACATAGTGGAAAAGTAAAAGCTATGTTTGATGATAAGGGTCATAAATTGAAAAAAGTTGGTCCTTCAACACCAGTTTCTATATTAGGTTTAGACGGTGCTCCTCAGGCGGGAGATAAATTTAATGTATTTGATGATGAAAGAGAAGCAAAACAAATTGCATCTAAACGTTCTCAATTACAACGTGAACAATCTGTAAGAACTCAAAAAACTCTTACATTGGCAGAAATTGGACGTAGAATAGCTCTTGGAGATTTCAAAGAATTAAATATTATTTTAAAAGGAGATGTTGATGGTTCTGTGGAAGCATTAACAGATTCTTTCCAAAAATTATCTACAGAAGAAATTCAAGTTAATATTTTACATAAAGGAGTTGGTGCAATCACAGAAAGTGATGTTTTATTAGCAACTGCATCAGATGCGATTATCGTTGGGTTTAACGTTCGTCCTCAAGGAAATGCAAGAATGATTGCAGATAGAGAAGAAGTAGATATTAGAACATACTCAATTATTTATGATGCAATCAATGACTTAAAAGACGCCATGGAAGGAATGTTATCTCCAGAAATGAAAGAAGAGGTTAGTGGTAATGTTGAAATTAGAGAAGTATTTAAGATCTCTAAAGTTGGTAACATTGCAGGTTGTATGGTTATGTCTGGTAAAATATTTAGAGACTCTAAGATTAGAATTATTAGAGACGGAATTGTCGTTCATGATGGTGTATTATTATCTTTAAAACGATTTAAAGACGATGTAAAAGAAGTAGCAAAAGGATATGATTGTGGTTTGCAAATTAAAAACTACAATGATATTGTTGAAGGTGATGTTATAGAAGCATACAAAGAAATAGCAGTTAAGAAGAAGTTGAAATAAATACTCTTCTTTATTCATAAGAAAAAACGCCAAAATCATTTTGATTTTGGCGTTTTTTATGTTTAAGACTAATGTTTATTTTCCCAAAGGAATCACAATAATTCCAGAAAATTTTTCCGAAAAACTAACCATTGCTTTGTCAGCTTCTAGTCTTGTTTTGTAATTTCCTACCTGTACTTTCCAGTATGGTTGGTCGTAATCAAGTTTTGTATATATAGATGGAAAATTTGCTTTAAATTTATTTTGAACACTTTTCGCCTTAGTTTCTTCGCCATAAAAGATTTGCACTCTAAACCCGTATCCAAACTTACTGTTAAAAGTTCTTTTTTTTGAAATTAAGTTTTTTATCTGGTTACTGCTGTTCGTGTTGTTTTGAGCACAGATTGAATGAGTGCTAATTAACAGAAGTAAAGCAAGAGAAGTTAAATAATTTTTGTTATTCATTTTAAAATATATTTTTGCAAAAGTAATAAGTTGAGGTTAATTTCTCCTGAAAACAAGCTTATTTAGAATTGGTATAAATTATTGTATATTATTCTTTACTTTTTTAAAATTTAGCAATATGTAGTACTTTTGTCAAAGTGTTCAAAATTTTTTTGAGCTATTTAAACATGATACTAAAAATAGTTTGTAAATATGAAGAGTGTAGCATTACACAGTAAACTAACCAGAGTACTTTTTAAGGGTTTTACAATCATTCTGTTTTTTGCAATTAGCTTGTCATCTTATTCTCAAGATATTGATGAAGCACGCCAAAAAGAAGGAAGGTCATTATTTAAATCTTTATGTGCATCTTGTCACAAATTAGATAAAAAGTTAGTTGGTCCTGCATTGGCAGGGGTAGAGGAGCGTAGAGATAACGCTTGGTTAAAGGCTTGGATTAAAAACAATGCTGAGTTAAGGGCTTCTGGAGACAGAGATGCTGTTGCTATCTTTGAAGAATATAATGGTTCTCCAATGACTGCGTTTCCTCAGTTAGTTGATCAACAAATTGACGATATTTTATACTATACAACCGTAGGTGATCCTAAGGCTGCTGTAGTTGCTGGAGAAGAGGGTGTTGTTAAAAACACAGCCGAAGCGCCGGGTTGGTTAATTTATATTTTAGCTGCTGCAATTATTGTTGCTTTCTTAATTATTGCTAACTTGTTAAAGACAATTAGTGAGTTAAAAGGAGCTCCAAAATCACAAGGAACTTTAGCTAATTTAAATGATGTTTGGGAAGGATTTAAACAAAATACCTTCTTAAAAGTTTTGTGTGTAATATTTTTATTATTGATGGCAGTTTATGTAGGTTTTGGAACTTTGTTTAAGGTTGGTGTTGATGAGGGGTATTCTCCATTACAACCTATAGCTTTTTCTCATAAAATTCACGCTGGAGATAATAAAATCGATTGTCAATATTGTCATAGTTCAGCTAAACATAGTAAACATTCAGGGATTCCTTCTGTAAATGTTTGTATGAACTGTCATAAAAATATTTCCGAAGTTGCAGAAGATACTAAGATAGAATGGGATGGAATTACTTATGGTAAGGCTGAGTTAGATAAAGAAATAGCTAAAGTATATGAAGCAGCTGGTTGGGATGTGGATAATTTAGAATATACAGGAAATACAAAGCCTGTTAAATGGGTGAGAGTTCATAATTTACCAGACTTTGTGTATTTTAATCATTCACAACACGTAACAGTTGCTGGTTTAGAATGTCAAAAATGTCATGGTCCTGTAGAGGAAATGGATGAAATGCGTCAATTTTCTCCTTTAACAATGGGGTGGTGTATAGATTGTCATAAAGAAACCAAAGTAGATTTGAAGGGTAATGAATATTACAAGAAAATCCACGATGAGTTAGCTAAAAAATATAATGTAGACGAAGTTACCATTGCTCAATTAGGAGGGAAAGAATGTGGTAAATGTCACTATTAATAATGAAGAATGATAGTTTTGGCTATAGTGAAAACTAATAACTAATAACTGCAACTAATAACTAATAAATAAATGGCTTCAAACAAAAAATACTGGAAAAGTGTTGAAGAACTTAAAGGGAGTTCTATTGTTGAAACGCTGAGCAAAAACGAATTTGTGGAAGAAATTCCTTCAGATAAGTTTTTAGGAGATAAAGAAACATTAGAAAGCTCTTCTACAACACGTAGAGATTTTCTTAAATATGTTGGCTTTACTACTGCAGCAGCTTCATTGGCTGCTTGTGAGGGTCCAGTAAGAAAATCTATACCTTTTGTTGTAAAACCTAATGATATTATTCCTGGAGTTGCAGATTGGTATGCAACTTCTATCGCTGATGGATTTGATTTTGCGAATGTTTTAGTAAAAACACGTGAAGGTCGTCCGATTCAAATAATGCCTAATAAAGATGCAAACGGAACAACTAGTGCAAGAGTGCAAGCTTCTGTTTTGTCTTTATATGATGAAAAATTACGTTTAAAAGAACCTACTAAGGCAGGAAAATCTATCTCTTGGGCAGATTCGGATAAGGAAATCATTTCAAAATTAAATGCTTTAAAAGAAGCAAATAAATCTGTGGTTTTATTAACAGGAACCATGGCAAGTCCTTCTACATCTAAGATTATAGGTGAATTTATTGTTGCTAATCCAAATGTAAAACATGTTGTTTATGATGCCGTTTCAGAATCTGGTGCAGCTGATGCAATGTTCACAATGTTTGGGAAACGTGTTTTACCAAATTATCAATTAGATAAGGCTAAAACAATTGTTTCTTTTGGTGCAGATTTTCTTGGTGATTTTCACGGAGGATTTGAAAAAGCATATATTAATGGTAGAAGACCAGAGACTGGTCACATGTCTTATCATGTACAGATAGAAAGTAACATGTCTTTAACAGGAGCTAATTCTGATAAAAGAATCGTGGTAAAACCTTCTGATCAAGTTTTTGCTTTATTGAATCTTTATAATGCTGTTACAGGAGAAAATGTTAGCTCTAAAGCCACAGCGGCTGATGAGGCAGTTAAAAATTTAGCATCAGAATTAAAAAAAGCTGGTTCTAAAGGTGTTGTTCTAACAGGGTTAAATGATAAAAATGCTCAATTAATTGCTTTTGCAATTAACATGGCTATTGGAAGTGAAATTTTTGACACAACAAATACATTAAATATTCGTCAAGGAAATGATGTAGAAGTTGCTCAATTAGTTTCAGATATGAAGGCAGGTAAGATTGCAGGATTAATTTCTTACAATGTAGATCCATTATACTCATTATTTAATGCATCAGATTTTTCTGATGGATTAAAGAAATTAGAATTATCAGTTGCTTTATCAACAGAGAATAATGAAACTGTGAATGCATCTAATTATGTATTACCAACTCCACACTTTTTAGAGTCATGGGGAGATACGCAGTTTGATTCAGTAACGTATGGTTTAATGCAACCAACTATTCAGCCATTATTCAAAACTCGTCAGTTACAAGAAACATTATTAAGCTGGACAGGGAATACTACAAAATATTACGATTATTTAAAAGCTTTTGCTTCCGAAAATGTTTTAGCAGGTACTTCTTGGAATACTGCTTTACATAATGGTTTCTATAAAGTAGAAACTTTAGAAGTTATTGAAAGTTTAGAGTCATCTGTTGTAATTTCTGATATTGCTAGTCAATTAGTAAACTCAGCTAAAAAGGCGTCTGGTTTTGAATTAAACTTATATACTAAAACTGGTTTAGGAGACGGTAAACAAGCAAATAACCCTTGGTTACAAGAGTTTCCAGATCCAATTACAAGAGCATCTTGGGACAACTACTTAACGATGTCTATGGCAGATGCCAGAACATTAGGTTTTACTAATCCTGTAAAAGACAATGGAGCTATTGATGGAGATTATGCCAAAATAAGCGTAAACGGAAAAGAAGTTGTGGTTCCTGTAATGATTCAACCAGGTCAGGCAAAAGGTTCTGTAGGTTTAGCATTAGGTTTTGGTAAAACTTTTGGTTTAAAAGAAGAAATGCAAGTTGGTGTTAATGCTTATTCATTATACACTAACGGAAATAATATTCAATACGGAGTAAAAATAGAAAAAGTATCTGGTACCCATAAGTTTGCTTGTACACAAGTACAAAAAACAATTGCAGGGCGTCATGATATTTTAAAAGTAGCTTCATTAAAAGAATACAATAGTAGTGCAGATCCAAAACATTCTTGGAATAAGCCATCTTTTGTTTCTTATGATCATAAAGAAGTAGAAGCTAAAACTATTGATTTATGGGATGAGCATAATAGAGAAGTTGGTCATCATTTTAATTTATCTATAGATTTAACTTCTTGTACTGGTTGTGGTGCTTGTGTGGTTGCATGTCATGCAGAAAACAATGTGCCAGTTGTAGGAAAGAATGAAGTAAGAGTAGGTAGAGATATGCACTGGTTGCGTATTGATAGATATTATTCTTCTGAAGTTGCAACTAGAGAAGAAGCTAAAGCCCAAGGCTTAAGTGGAGGAGATTTATATAAAGCTCTAGAAACTGAAGCAGAAAACCCTGAAGTTACTTTTCAACCAATGATGTGTCAACATTGTAATCATGCTCCTTGTGAGACTGTTTGTCCTGTTGCAGCTACATCTCATGGTCGTCAAGGTCAAAACCAAATGGCATACAACAGATGTGTTGGTACAAGATATTGTGCAAACAACTGTCCATATAGAGTTCGTCGTTTTAATTGGTTTCAATACGCTAATAACAATGAGTTTGACTTCAATATGAACAACGATTATGGTAAAATGGTTTTAAATCCTGATGTTGTAGTTCGTTCTAGAGGAGTTATGGAAAAATGTTCTATGTGTATACAAATGACACAAGCAACAATTTTAAAAGCTAAGAAAGAAGGAAGAGCTGTAAACACAGATGAGTTTTCGACAGCTTGTTCTTCAGCATGTACTACAGGAGCCATGGTTTTTGGAGATGTTAATAATAAGAAAGATAGTGTTGCTGCATTAGCAATAGATAAAAGAGCTTACAACGTATTAGATTACTTACAGACAAAACCGAATGTAATCTATCAAGTAAAAGTGAAAAATACAAACGAAGCGTAATTAAAAATTAAGATATAAAAATATGTCTCATTACGAAGCACCCATAAGGGAACCTTTAGTTTTAGGTGATAAAAGTTATCACGATATTACCGAAGACATTGCAAAGCCAATAGAAGGCGTTGCAAACAAGAATTGGTATATAGCATTTTATATTTCTTTAGCAGCAATGCTTTGGGGGTTTGGATGTATCTTTTATACTGTAGGAACAGGTATTGGAGTTTGGGGATTAAGCAAGAACATTGGATGGGCTTGGGATATCACTAACTTTGTTTGGTGGGTAGGTATTGGTCACGCAGGAACTTTAATTTCTGCAGTACTTTTATTATTCCGTCAAAAATGGAGAATGGCAATTAACCGTTCTGCAGAAGCAATGACTATTTTTGCCGTTTTTCAAGCAGGGTTGTTTCCAATTATTCACATGGGTAGACCTTGGAATGGTTATTGGGTTTTACCTTTACCTAACCAATTTGGTTCATTGTGGGTAAACTTTAACTCACCATTATTATGGGATGTTTTTGCAATTTCAACCTATTTATCTGTTTCATTAGTTTTCTGGTGGACAGGTTTATTACCAGATTTTGCAATGATTAGAGATAGAGCAGTGAAGCCTTTCCAAAAGAAAATTTATGCATTATTAAGTTTTGGTTGGTCTGGTAGAGCAAAAGATTGGCAACGTTTTGAAGAAGTTTCTTTGGTTCTTGCAGGTTTAGCAACTCCATTAGTACTTTCTGTACATACAATTGTATCTATGGACTTTGCTACTTCTATTAATCCAGGTTGGCACTCAACAATTTTCCCTCCTTATTTCGTAGCTGGAGCAATCTTTTCTGGATTTGCAATGGTACAAACGTTATTAGGAATCATGAGAAAAGTTACTAACTTAGAAGATTATATTACACGTATGCATATCGAATATATGAATATTGTAATTATCTTAACTGGTGGTATCGTGGCTGTAGCCTATGCAACAGAATTCTTCATTGCTTGGTATACAGGATCTCCTTATGAAAATTACACATACTTATCTGTAGGTGCTGCAACAGGTCCTTATGCTTGGGCTTTTTGGTCACTAATTGGGTTCAATATTGTTACACCTCAATTATTGTGGTTTAAGAAAATTAGAAGAAGTTTTATTATGACTTTTATAATTTCTATTGCAATAAATATTGGTATGTGGTTTGAGCGTTTCGATATTATTGCAATTGTATTAAGTAAAGGTCATTTACCTTCAACTTGGTGGCGTTTTGAGCCAACATATGTTGATGTTGGTATCTTTATTGGAACAATAGGATTCTTCTTTGTATTATTTTTATTGTATGCAAGAACATTCCCAGTTATCGCGCAAGCGGAAGTAAAAACGATATTAAAATCTTCTGGTGAGTTTTACAAGAAGAGAAGCGAACAAGGTATACCAACTAAACCAGCTATTAATGTAGTGAATGCAGAAGGTATATCTGATAAAAAAAATAAAGAATAATTATGGAATCATCAAAAGTTATTCACGCGTTTTATACTGATGACGAAGTTTTAATGGACGCAGTGAAAGCTGTGATAGCAAAACATCATCATATTGAAGAAGTATTTTGTCCTTTTCCTGTTCATGGTTTAGACAAAGCAATGGGGTTAGCTCCAACTAAATTAGCAATAACTGCCTTTTTCTACGGAATTACTGGTTTGTGTTTTGCTATTTGGATGACTAATTACATGATGATACAAGATTGGCCGCAAGACATTGGTGGTAAACCAAGTTTTTCGTGGGTAGATAATATGCCAGCATTTGTACCAATTATGTTTGAATTAACTGTATTTTTTGCGGCGCATTTAATGGTAATTACTTTTTATATGAGAAGTAGAATTTGGCCATTTAAAGAGGCAGAAAATCCAGATCCAAGAACTACAGATGATCATTTTTTAATGGAAATCCCTGTTCATAATAATGAAGCTGAACTAACAGCTTTGTTAGCAACAACAGGTGCTGTAGAAATAAATATAGTAGATAAGCATTAATCAATAATAATGAAAAACTTAAAATTAATTATCGCTTTAGTCACTCTTACAAGTTTAATTTCTTGTAACGATAAACGTAAACCACAGGTGCAATACATGCCAGATATGTATGAATCTGTTCCTTATGATGCAAATGGTGCCAATGGTATTAATGGGAAACCAGTTAATAGAGAGCCAGTAGTAGGTACACTTGTAAGAGGAGGATATCCTTCTTATGATATTGCAGATACTCCAGAAGGTTATGAGAAAGCTAAAGCAGAAGTATTAAACCCTTTAGAAGCCTCAGAAGTAACCTTAGAAAAAGGAAAAGTAATGTACGAAATTTATTGTTCGTCTTGCCATGGAGAAAAAGGGGATGGTAACGGAGTTTTATCGCAAAGAGAAAAATTTTCAGGTATCCCAAATTATAAAGATAGAGACATTAATGCAGGTAGTATTTATCATGTAATTATGTATGGTAAAAACTTAATGGGTTCTCACGCCTCTCAATTAACTTATAATGAACGTTGGCAAATTGTACATTATGTTGAAAAGCTACGTACAGATTTATTAGTTCAATAATTACAAAAAGTTAGAATACGAAAGATATGTATCAATTCTCAGGTAAATTAAAAACATTCTCATTAGCACTAATTTTATTAGGT
Source organism: Polaribacter sp. (assembly GCA_030731625.1). Classification (GTDB taxonomy): domain Bacteria; phylum Bacteroidota; class Bacteroidia; order Flavobacteriales; family Flavobacteriaceae; genus Polaribacter. The sequence continues at coordinate 22,721 of JANQTQ010000001.1, forward strand.
GCCTTGGGTATTGCATTTAGTTTTTGGTCAGTTCCAAAATCAATAGAAGAAGTTAAAGAAATTATTTCACATCAATCTTCTCATGATGGTGGCCATGAAACTTCTAAAACATCAGTTAAGAAAGACATTCATCAAATTGAAGTTATAGAAGAAGTTCAATCAAAAGAACAAAATGTAGATGCTCATCATGTAAATAATGAAGTTGAAGTTGATTCAACTGGCGTTTCTCATGTCTCTAATGGAATTAAAGAAATTCATGATACAATTGTAGAGAATAATCACGAACCTATGCATGTTGAAGAAACTCTTCATGTTGCAGAAGATGCTCATCATTCTGATAATCATGATGCAGAGCATGCAGAACATGTATTTCATCAGTTAAAGAACAAACCTTGGTCTGCATTATATGTATCGTTGTTTTTCTTTTTAGGAGTTACCTTGCTAGTTCTAGCATTTTACGCATCACAAAGAGTTGCACAATCTGCTTGGTCTGTTGTTTTATTTAGAGTAATGGAAGCTATTACTGCTAATTTAGTACCTACTTCAATTATTATGTTAATTGTTGTTTTAGCAGCTGCTTTTCATATAAATCATATGTTCCCTTGGATGGCTGAAGGTATTGTCGATCCTACAAGTGCTAATTATGATCCTATCATAGCTGGTAAATCTTGGTGGATGAATGTTCCTGGATGGACAATTAGAAGTATTATTTATTTATCGATTTGGAATGCTTATAGATGGTTCATCCGTAGGAATTCTATAAAAGAAGATACTGCAAATGATGGTTATAAGACCTATAAGTTAAATTATAATGTGTCAGTTGGTTTTATCTTTTTATTTATGATATCTGAATCTATGATGTCATGGGATTGGATTATGGGATTAGATCCTCACTGGTTCTCTACATTATTTGGATGGTATGTTTTAGCAAGTTTATTAGTAAGTGCGTTAACTGTAATTGCATTTGTAACAATTTATTTACGTTCTAAAGACGCCTTGCCAGGTGTTAATGATAGTCATATCCATGATTTAGCTAAATTCATGTTCGGTTTTTCTATATTCTGGACTTACCTATGGTTTTCACAATTTATGTTAATATGGTATGCTGATATTCCTGAAGAAACTACGTATTTTGCCATGAGGTTTAATGAATACAAATTGCCTTTCATGGCAATGATTGTAATGAACTTTGTATTTCCTATATTATTACTATTAAATAGTGATTTTAAGAGTATTCCTTGGTTTGTAGTTTTAGGAGGTATAGTGATTCTACTTGGGCACTACGTAGACGTTTTTATAATGGTTATGCCTGCAACTGTTGGTTCTCAATGGTCTTTCGGGATTGCAGAACTTAGTGCATTATTATTTTTTCTAGGTGTTTTTATTTATACAGTTTTTAGTGCATTTGCAAAAGCAAATCCAGTACCAAAAGGAAATCCATTTTTAAAAGAAAGTGAGCATTTTCACTATTACAACATTGAACACAGAGGAGAAGGGTCTGGAGATCATCATTAATAAATTAAGAATTAAATTAAATTAGAAAAGATATATATGCTAGCTTTATTTTATATTTTTATTGCTGTTGCAATTGGAGTAAGTTTTTGGCAAATTACTAGAATCATGAATTTTAGAGGTGTCATAGCTACAGATGAAGACAATACAAAACAAGGTAAAAATTCGCTCATATTTTTAGCGTTTATTTATGGAATAATGATTTATTGTTTGATTTTTATGAATGTAATTATGTTACCAGAATCTGCATCTATAGAAGGTGAGCATGATGATAATTTATTTAATATTACATTTTGGTTAATTGGTATAGTCCAATTCGCAATGCAATTTTTAATTTTCTATTTTACTTTTAAATATAAAGGGAGTAAAGATAGAAAAGCTAAGTTTTACGCAGATAGCCATAAATTAGAATTAATATGGACAGTTACTCCAGCTGTAGTTCTAGTTGTTTTAATTGGTTATGGATTATGGCAATGGAATAATATTATGGATTTATCAGACGCAAAAGATCCAGTTGTTATAGAAGTATATTCTCAACAATTTAGATGGGATGCTCGTTATGCAGGCGAAGACAATGCTTTAGGTTTAGGAAATGTTAATTATATTAAAGGCATCAATACAATGGGTGTTGATATGAATGATAAGAATTCTTTAGATGACAAGCAAGTTACAGAATTATATTTACCTAAAGGTAGAAAAGTGAAATTCCAATTCCGTTCTCAAGACGTTTTACACTCTGCATACATGCCTCATTTTAGAGCTCAAATGAACTGTGTGCCAGGAATGGTAACAGAATTTGGTTTTACTCCTAAGTATACTACAGAAGAGATGAGACAACAATCAGAAGTGATTGAAAAAACAGCAGGAATTAATAAGATAAGAAAAGCTAAAGGAGAAGACCCTTATGAATTTGATTATTTATTACTATGTAATAAAATTTGTGGAGCTTCGCATTATAGCATGCAAATGAAAATTACAGTTGTAGAACCTGCAGAATATGACAAATGGATTGCAGAACAACCAACTTTAGCAACAGTTATTCAATAATTTTAATTTAAAAGATACACTACAAATTAATAAGATTATGTCAGAACATCATCATAAAGAAACATTTGTAACAAAATATATATTTACTCAAGATCATAAAATGATTTCTAAGCAATTCCTTGTAACAGGAATGTTTATGGGTATCATTGGCGTATTTATGTCTATGTTATTCCGTATGCAAATTGCTTGGCCAGAGAAATCGTTTACAATTATCGAGGCATTTTTAGGCCCTCATCAAACAGATGGGATAATGAATCCTGATATTTATTTAGCTTTAGTTACAATACATGGTACCATCATGGTATTTTTTGTATTAACTGCTGGGTTAAGTGGTACATTTTCTAACTTATTAATTCCATTGCAAATTGGAGCTAGAGACATGGCTTCGGGGTTCTTAAACATGGTTTCTTATTGGCTATTCTTTTTATCAAGTGTAGTCATGGTGATTTCTTTATTTGTAGAGGCAGGACCAGCATCTGCAGGATGGACAATTTACCCACCTTTAAGTGCATTGCCACAAGCGATTCCAGGTTCTGGAGCAGGTATGACTTTATGGTTAGTTTCTATGGCCATCTTTATTGCATCTTCTTTAATTGGATCTTTAAATTATATAGTAACAGTTTTTAATTTAAGAACTGTAGGAATGAAAATGACAAGATTGCCTTTAACCATTTGGGCATTTTTTATCACTGCTATTATTGGTGTAGTTTCTTTCCCAGTATTATTATCAGCAGCTTTATTGCTTCTTTTTGATAGAAGTTTTGGAACATCCTTTTATTTGTCGGATATTTTTATATCGGGCGAAGTTTTACACTATCAAGGAGGTTCGCCTGTACTTTATGAACACCTATTCTGGTTCTTAGGTCACCCAGAAGTATATATTGTATTATTACCAGCATTAGGTATTACATCAGAAATTATTTCTACAAACTCAAGAAAACCAATTTTTGGATATAGAGCAATGGTTATGTCTATCATGGCAATCGCATTTTTATCTACAATTGTTTGGGGGCATCACATGTTTATCTCAGGGATGAATCCTTTCTTAGGATCTGTATTTACATTTACAACCTTATTAATTGCAATTCCATCAGCGGTAAAAGCTTTTAACTATATCACTACTTTATGGAAAGGTAATTTACAGTTAAACCCAGCTATGTTATTCTCTATAGGATTAGTTTCAACATTTGTAACTGGTGGTTTAACTGGATTGGTTTTAGGGGATTCAGCATTAGATATTGCAATTCATGATACTTATTTTGTTGTTGCTCACTTTCACCTAGTAATGGGAGTTTCTGCTATTTTTGGAATGTATGCAGGTGTTTATCATTGGTTCCCAAAAATGTATGGTAGAATGATGAATAAAACTATGGGGTATTGGCACTTTTGGTTAAGTATTATTTGTGCTTATGGTGTTTTCTGGCCAATGCATTTTATAGGATTAGCTGGTTTGCCAAGAAGATACTATTCAAACACTGCATTTCCGTTGTTTGATGATTTAGCAGATATCAATAAAGTAATAACTATTTTTGCTTTAGTAGGTGGTTTTGCACAAATTATTTTCATTGCTAACTTCTTTATTTCAATTTATAGAGGAGCTAAAGCTACACAAAATCCTTGGAAATCTAATACGTTAGAATGGACTACACCTGTTGAACATATTCATGGAAACTGGCCTGGTAAATTACCAGAAGTTCATAGATGGGCTTATGATTATAGCAAGAGAGTAGATGCAAATGACGATGATAGTGATTATTTACACGGTCAAGATTTTGTATTGCAAACAACACCTTTATTAGATGGTGAAGAACCATCTTAATAAAATATAAAATTTATATAAAACCTTTCCTATTTGGAAAGGTTTTTTTGCTTTGTAACAAATGGTACATTTAACCTGTTTCAAAATCTCTTATCTTTGTAATTATGAACGAAAACTTAAATCCTGATAATAATAATCTATCAAATGAAGATATAGACGTAGAAAAAAAATTACGTCCGCTTTCTTTTGATGATTTTACTGGACAAGATCAGGCGCTAGATAATTTAAAAATATTTGTAGAAGCTGCTAATCAAAGAGGAGAGGCATTAGATCATACGTTATTTCACGGGCCTCCGGGTTTAGGAAAAACAACTTTAGCACACATTTTAGCGAATGAGTTACAAGTTGGTATTAAAGTAACTTCTGGACCCGTTTTAGACAAACCAGGAGATTTGGCTGGTTTACTTACCAATCTAGATGAACGTGATGTTTTATTTATTGATGAAATTCATAGATTAAGTCCTATTGTAGAAGAATACCTGTACTCAGCAATGGAAGACTACAAGATTGATATTATGATAGAATCTGGTCCGAATGCCAGAACAGTTCAAATCAATTTAGAACCTTTTACTTTAATTGGTGCTACCACGCGTTCAGGATTGTTAACAGCACCAATGAGAGCTCGTTTTGGAATTAGTAGTAGGTTGCAATATTATTCCACAGAATTGTTAACAACAATAATTCAAAGAAGTTCACATATTTTAGGAGTTCCAATTTCTATGGAGGCTGCAATAGAAATTGCGGGTAGAAGCAGAGGAACACCAAGAATAGCCAATGCATTATTACGTAGAGTGAGAGATTTTGCACAAATAAAAGGAAACGGAACGATTACTATAGAGATTGCTAAATATGCATTAAAAGCATTAAATGTAGATGCTTTTGGTTTGGATGAAATGGACAATAAAATCTTGGCAACCATCATAGATAAATTTAAGGGTGGTCCAGTTGGTATTAGTACAATTGCAACAGCAGTTTCAGAAAACACCGAAACAATAGAAGAAGTATACGAGCCTTTTTTAATTCAGCAAGGTTTCATTATGAGAACTCCAAGAGGTAGGGAAGTGACGGAATTAGCCTATAAACATTTAGGAAGAGTTAAAGGAAGAAATCAAGGAGAATTGTTTTAAAAGGTTACAGGCTTTAGGCTAAACGCTTAAAGCATATTGCTTAAACCGTATAGCTAAAAAAATGAATATTAAAAAAATGATACCAATTTTAGAGTGGTTGCCAAACTATAACAAATCGCTGTTTAAAGGTGATTTAGTTGCAGGGTTAACTGTTGGGATTATCTTAATTCCACAAGGAATTGCGTATGCATTAATTGCAGGTTTGCCTCCTATTTATGGCTTGTATTGTGCGTTAGTACCGCAAGTTATGTATGCCATTTTTGGTTCATCAAGACAAGTAGCAATTGGTCCTGTAGCAATGGATTCTTTAATAGTGGCAACAGGTGTTTCTACTGTGGCTTTAGCGGGGTCTGAAAGTTATATTTCTATTGCTATTTTATTAGCATTAATTGTTGGAGCCATTCAATTTATTTTAGGTGTTTTTAGTCTTGGTTTTATAGTAAATTTTTTATCTAAACCTGTAATTACTGGAT
>JANQTQ010000002.1 GCA_030731625.1 Polaribacter sp.
ATCATGGCAACAATTTTGGTGGTACCAATATCTAAACCAACAGCTATTTTATTGTTCTCCATTTTTGATTTATTTTGTGCACACAACTTGGTTGTGATATTTTAAATTTATTGCTTTATAATTTTGAATCGTTTTGTCTTCAAATGTTTTATTATAAAACGCTTTTAACTTTTTAAATTTGATATCAATTTCTGTTAAATCACCGAAATCGATTTTGTAATCTCCGCTTCTAACTGCAAATTGATATTCATTAACGTCAGATTTCTCAATTCCAACAATTTCTTTTTGCAAAAAACCATCTTTTAATATAAAAGATATTAAAGGCAAAACCTCATTAATTTCTTCTTCATTTTCTATGCCAGAAACCAACAAAACTCTAGCAGAATAATGATTAGACAAAGGCACTTTTATCCCTTGTTTATCAACATAATAAGAATCATTATTTAATAAGATTCTTGCAACTGGAACACGTTGTTTTATAACCGTTTTTAATTGACCATCTATGGTTAAAAAAACGGATGCGTTTTCCACATAAGGACTTTTTAAAACCTTATTTTCTAAACCGTATAAATTTAGTTCAGATTTTGCTCTATTTCTAACAGTTTCTTCATTTTGTATTAACAATTTATTAACCATTGAATGTGTTAGAAAATTATTGTCTCCATCTTTAAATTCTATCACAATTTCAGTTACTTTTTTTTGATAATTTCTTGCGGATGAAAAACTATACAAAAACCCTAAAACTGTTACTAACACTATAAATAACAGGTATTTTAAAAACTGCTTAAACCTCATAATCATCTGCTTTTAAAAAATGATTAGTAACCTCGTTTATCATCACTCCAATGTCTCCAGCACCTAACATTGTAACTACTTTTGCTGATGAATTTTTAATATCTTTTATTAAATTATTTTTTTGAGTGAGTTTTTTATGCTTGTTATTAATTTTACTCAACAACCAATTAGAATCTACACCAGTAATTGGCAATTCTCTTGCAGGATAAATATCTAACAACAAAACTTCATCAAACTTAGAAAGTGCTGCTGCAAAATCATCAATAAAATCTCTAGTTCTAGAAAACAAATGTGGCTGAAAAACAACTAATACTTTTTCCTCTGGATACATTTCTCTTACCGAATGTTCAACAGCATTTATTTCTGTTGGATGATGTGCATAATCATCAATCAATACAAAATCTGCAGTTTTAATTTTATATGAAAACCTACGTTTTACACCTTTAAAAGTTGATAAACTTTGTTTGATGTTTTCTAACGAAACTCCGTAAACATTTGCCATTGCCAAAGCCGCTAACGCATTCATAACATTATGTTTTCCTGGCAGATGAAATTCAATATTTTTAATAATTTCTGATGGTGTTTGCACATCAAAAATATATTTTCCGCTTTCAATTTTCACATTAAACGCTGTGTAATCTGCATCTTCATTTACAGCGTATGTTAATCCTTCTAAAGGCAATCCTTTCGCAATAATTAGGGTACCAGAAACCTTTTTAGAAAAATTTACAAATGTTTTTTCCAATTCTTTTGCATCACCATAAATATCTAAATGATCTGCATCCATAGAAGTGATACAGGCAATATTTGGACTCAATTGCATAAAGGATCTATCGAACTCATCTGCTTCTACCACAGAAATTTTGTCTTCACCCAAAATTAAATTTGAGTTGTAATTTTCTGCTATTCCACCTAAAAAAGAGGTAGCTTTTTCTTGGTTCATAATATGCCCCAAAATTGAAGACGTTGTTGTTTTTCCGTGAGTTCCAGCAACTGCCAAACAAAAAGTATTTGCAGTTATTTTTCCTAAAATTTCTGCTCTTTTTAAAACTGTAAAATTATGATCTAAAAAGTAATTGAACTCCAAATGGTTTTTAGGAACTGCAGGCGTAAACACCACCAATGTTTCCTCTTTATTTAAAAAAGAACTTGGAATATTTTTTACAGCATCTTCAAAATGAATAGAAACTCCTAATTCTTCTAAATCAGCAGTTACTTGTGAAGGTGTCTTATCATAACCAGCCACAAGTTTACCATTGGCTGCAAAATAACGAGCAATTGCGCTCATTCCGATGCCACCAATTCCGATGAAATAAATGTTATGTATATTTTCTAAATTCACTTTTTTAATAATTTTTCAATTTCATTAACAATAGCAGTTGTTGCTCCTGGTAATGCTAATTCTTTTATATTTTCTGATAAATCTTCTTGTTTTCCTCTATCTTTTAATAGCGTTTCAAATACAATCGGAAACGTATCTAATTCACTTTCTGCTAACATTATTGCTCCGTGTTTATCAGCAATCGATTTTGCGTTTTTTGTTTGATGATCTTCTGCTACATTTGGAGACGGAATAAAAATAACCGGTTTACCAACAATGCATAATTCTGAAACTGAACTCGCGCCAGCTCTTGAAATAATAATATCTGATGCTGCATAGGCTAAGTCCATTCTATTTACAAATTGATGTACTTGAACGTTTTCTAAATCATCATACTTTTTATATTCCTCAAAATACAGTTTTCCACACTGCCAAATAACTTGAACCTTTTGATTTTTAAAAAATTCTAAATTACTTTCTACTAATTGATTTATTTTTCTTGCACCTAAACTTCCTCCTAAAACCAAAATTGTTTTTTTAGTGGTATCTAAATTAAAAAAACCTTTTCCTTCTTGTTCTTTAGTGTGAATTGTTAACAAATCTTGACGAACAGGATTTCCTGTTTTTATGATCTTATCCGAAGGAAAAAAACGTTCTAAATGGTCGTAAGCAACACATATTTTATTCGCTTTTTTACTCAACATTTTATTCGTAATTCCTGGAAAAGAATTCTGCTCTTGAATTAACGTTGGAATATTTTTTCTATTTGCCATGATCAACGTTGGTCCGCTGGCAAAACCACCAGTACCAATGGCAATATCTGGTTTAAATTGTTTTATTATTTTATGTGCATTCCATAAACTACTTATAAACTTCAGCGGAAAAGACAAATTATCTATTGTTAATTTTCTTTGAATTCCAGAAATCCATAAGCCTTTTATTTCATATCCCGCTTGCGGAACTTTCTCCATTTCCATTCTGTCTTTTGCACCAACAAACAAAAAATTTGCATCAGGATAACGCACTTTAATTTCGTTTGCAATTGCAATTGCAGGATATATATGGCCACCTGTTCCTCCTCCAGAAATAAGAATGTTATATGGTCTCATGCAAAATATTTAAAGGGTTATCATCTAAAATATCTTCTTCAGTTTCTTCTTTGGATGCACTTACACTTAATATCATCCCTAAAGCAAAACAAGTCATCCAGATTGAAGTACCTCCACTACTAATTAGCGGTAAAGTTTGTCCTGTAACAGGAAATAAATTGGTTGCAACAGCCATATTTATAGTTGCTTGAAATATAATTGGGCAACCTACTCCAACAACTAATAATGTTCCAAAAATGGTGGATGTATTTCTAATCACCACAAAAATTCTAAAAAATAGCAAAAAGTATATCGAAATAACCAAAAATCCACCAGCCAAACCATATTCTTCAATAATAATTGCAAAAATAAAATCTGATGAAGATTGTGGTAAAAAGTTTTTCTGAACACTTTTTCCTGGCCCAACACCAAGAGGCCCACCCATTGAAATAGCTATTTTTGCTTTTTCTACTTGATATGCTTCTTTTTCATCTGGATTAGAAAAATTTTCTATTCTATTTTGCCAAGTTTGTACACGGTTATCTAGTTTTCCAGGAAACGCTTTAACAATTAAAATAAATAACGCCAATGCAAAAATCCCTATTCCTAAAATTGCTCCAATATATTTTAATGGATAACCACCAATAAAAGTCACCACCAAAATCATAAAAAATATGATAGCTGTTGTTGAAAAATTTGCTGGTAAAATTAAAACTAAAACAATTGCTATTGGTATCCAAAACTGAAAAACACTTTCTTTAAATTTAATTTCTTTTTCTTTATTTTTTGCTAAATACCTAGCTACAAAAACCATCAATACTAAACCTGCTAAAGTTGATGTTTGAAAACCAATACCAACAAAAGGAATATTTATCCATCTACTTGCATTTGCACCACCAATCGTTGTTCCTTGTGTTAATGTAAAAACCAATAAAATAATTACAACTGGCATCATAATTACAGAACCGCCAGAAAAATATCTGTACGGAATTTTATGAACTCCGTAAATAATACCAAACCCCATAATTAGCAAAGCCATATGTTTTACTAAATAACCTAAAGTAGAACCAGAACCTACAACATACACCAAGTTTGTACTGGCGCTATACACAGGCATAAACGACAATACAGACAAAACAGCAAAAATTGCCCAAATCGTTTTATCTCCTTTTATATGTTGAAAAATGGTTTTCATAAGCCTCTCTTAATCTCTCCAAAGGAGAGAAACACTGTTCTTTTTATTTGTATTTTATAAATCTAATATTCTTTTCACTCAAACTAACTAACTCCTTCCCTTTGGGAAAGTTGGCATGGCTTTTTTCTTACAAATTTCTTACCGCCTCTTTAAATTGACGACCTCTATCTTCATAATTATCAAACAAATCGAAACTTGCACAAGCAGGCGATAATAAAACCACATCACCTCTTTCTGCCAACTTATAACAAACTTTTACAGCTTCTTCTGCACCAGCAGTTTCAACAATTACATCAACCACATTGCCAAAGGTGTTTTTTATTTTTTCATTATCTAAACCTAAACAAACAATTGCCTTTACTTTTTCTCTCACCAAAGCCAATAAATCATTATAATCATTTCCTTTATCCACACCACCAACTATCCAAACGGTAGGTTTTTCCATACATTCTAATGCATAAAAAGTTGCATTTACATTTGTAGCCTTAGAATCGTTTATATATTCTACATCTTTAATTTTTGCCACATTCTCTAAACGATGCTCTGCCCCTTCAAAATCTTCCAAACTTTCCATAATGGTTTGTTTTCTGATTTTTAATAATTGCGCAGCCATTGTTGCTGCCATTGCATTTTTAGTATTGTGTTTTCCTTTAATTGATAACGTTGATAATGGCATGTGAATGATATCTTTAGTAATGTTGATTATTATATTATTGTCTTTTAAATATGCTCCGTATTCTAATTCTTTTTCGAGTGAAAACGGAACTAATTTTGCTCGAGTTGTATTTACTTTTAACCAATTATTGATGGCTTCATCATCTGCATCATAAATTAAATAATCGGTCTCTTTTTGATTTTTGGTAATTCTAAATTTTGATGCTATGTATTTATTAAAATCATACTCATATCTATCTAAATGATCTGGCGTAATATTGGTTAAAATTGCAATATGACTGTTAAAATCCTCGATGCCATCTAACTGAAAACTACTTAATTCTAATACATAATTTTCAATGGATTCTTCTGCAACTTGTTGTGCAAAACTGTCTCCAATATTACCCGCAACTCCAACATTTAATCCTGCTTTTTTTAAAATATGATGTACTAATAAAGTTGTTGTTGTTTTTCCGTTTGATCCTGTAATTCCAATAATATTTGCATTAGTAAATTGCGCTGCAAATTCAATTTCTGAAATAACAGGAATCGCTTTTTCTTTCAACTTTTTAACCAATTCTACTTTATCCGGAATTCCAGGACTTTTCATCACAACATCGGCATTTAATATGTTGCTTTCTGTATGTTGATTTTCCTCAAAATCAATTTCATTATTTAAAAGAACTTCTTTATACTTTTTTGAAATACTGCCTTTATCAGAAACAAAAATTTGATACCCTTTTTGTTTTCCTAAAATTGCAGTACCTACACCACTTTCTCCTCCACCAAGAATTACAAGCCTTTTCATTTACCTTAATTTTAGAGTTACAATTGTAAATACTGCCAATAAAATGCCGATAATCCAAAAACGGACTACAATTTTACTTTCATGATAACTCATTTTTTGAAAATGATGATGCAAAGGCGCCATTCTAAAGATTCTTCTACCTTCTCCAAATTTCTTTCTGGTATACTTAAACCAGAAAACTTGCATGATTACAGATAAGTTTTCTACCACAAATATTCCTGCTAAAAATGGCAACAATAATTCTTTACGAATAGAAATTGCAATAACCGCTATAATTCCGCCAATTGTTAAACTCCCAGTATCACCCATAAAAACTTGAGCCGGATACGTATTGTACCACAAAAACCCAATTAACGCTCCGCCAAATGCAAGTATAAAAACAGTCATTTCTCCAGAATCTGGAATGTACATTACGTCTAAATAATTCGCAAAAATGATATTTCCAGAAACCCAGGCAAAAACCGCTAAAGTGATGACAATAATTGCCGATGAACCAGCTGCTAAACCATCAATTCCATCTGTTAAATTTGCTCCGTTAGAAACCCCAGTAACAATAAATACGGTTACTAAAATAAAAACGATCCATCCATATTTCTCGTAACCGTCTCCTAAAAAACTTAACGCTTTTGAATACTCTAATTCGTTATCTTTAAAAAACGGAACCGTTGTTTTTGTTGATTTGTGCGCATGTCCATAAACAGAATCCTTTCCATTAATCTGATTAACTTGTTTATGCAAAGGCAATTGCTCTTTAATAGTTACGCCGTCATTAAAATATAACATAGAACCCACAATTACACCTAACCCAACTTGACCAAGCACTTTAAACTTACCACTTAAACCATCTTTATCCTTTTTAAAGACTTTGATATAATCGTCTAAAAAACCAATAAATCCCATCCAAACTGTGGTAATTATTAGAATAATAATGTAAATATTATCAAGTTTTGCTAATAGAATAACAGGGATTAAAGTTGCCAAAATGATAATAATACCTCCCATTGTTGGAGTCCCAGATTTTTGTTTTTGCCCTTCTAAACCTAAATCTCTTACTGTTTCACCAACTTGTTGTCTGTGTAAAAAATTTATGATTCTTCTACCATAGATTGCCGAAATTAAAAGAGACAAAATAAATGCTGCCGCTGCCCTAAAGGTGATATACTGAAAAACCCCAGCTCCCGGTAAATTAAATTGACTATTTAAATATTCGAATATATAATACAGCATTTTAGTTCTTTTTTAATTGATTAAAACAGTTTGTTACTTCTTCTAAATCATCAAAATGAGAACGAATTCCGTTAATTTCTTGATAATTTTCATGTCCTTTTCCAGCAATCAATATAATGTCTCCAGTTTCTGATAATTTACACGCTGTTTTTATAGCTTGTCTTCTATCTAAAACTGTTAATGTTTTTCTATAATTTTCTGCAGCAACACCTACTTCCATTTCATCTAAAATGGTTTGAGCGTTTTCTGTTCTTGGGTTATCCGAAGTAAAAATTGCTTGACTACTTAATTGAGAAGCAATATGTGCCATTTTTGGTCTTTTCGTTTTATCCCTATCACCACCACACCCCACAACGGTAATTACTTTTTCGTTGCCCGTTCTAATATCATTTATGGTTTCTAATACATTTTTTAATGCATCTGGCGTATGTGCATAATCGATGATTGCTGTAATTCCGTCATCCGACATTACATATTGAAAACGACCGCTTACACTTTCTAACTGACTTACAATTGTTAATATTTCTAACTTTTCTAATCCCAACAACTCTGCAGTTGCAATAATTGCCGTTAAATTATAAATATTAAAAACACCAATTAATTTGGTCCAAACTTCTGTTCCATCCACAGAAATTAAAGTTCCAGAAATTTGTTTTTCTAAAATTTTAGATTTGTAATCTGCTAAGGTTTTTAAAGCGTAGGTTTTCTTTTTTGCCTTAGTGTTTTGCAACATAAAGTCGCCATTTTTATCATCGATATTTGTTAAAGCAAAAGCCGATTTTGGCAAAGAATCAAAAAATGATTTTTTAACATCTCTATATTCTGCAAACGTTGCATGATAATCTAAATGATCGTGAGAAAGGTTTGTGAAAATTCCACCAGCAAACATTAAACCCTCTGTTCTTTTCTGATGAATTCCGTGCGAACTCACTTCCATAAAACAATACTCACATCCCGCTTCTAACATCATTTCTAAATACATATTGATGGTTACAGAATCTGGAGTTGTATGCGTTGCTTTAAATTCGGTTTCGTCAACCAAAATTTTAACCGTAGAAAGTAAGCCTACTTTATAACCCGCTTTGTGAAATAACTGATATAAAAGAGATGCGATAGTTGTTTTTCCGTTTGTACCAGTAACACCAACTACAGCAAATTTCGAAGAAGGATTCTCATAAAAATTAGACGCCATAATTGCCAAAGCAACATTTGCATCCTCAACCTGAACGTATGTAATTCCTTGTTTTTTATCCGAAGGAAAATCTTCGCAAATAATTACTGTTGCGCCTAGAGAAATTGCCTTATCAATATATAAATGACCATCGACAGAAACTCCTTTTTGTGCAACAAAAACATCGTTCTTTTCAATCTTTCTAGAATCGAAAACAAGCTGATTCACATCAATATCTGTTTTACCAAATACTTGATGAATAGAAACCTTATATAATATGTCTTTTAAATTTTTCAGTTTACGAAAGTTTTAAAGTGATAGTTGATCCTTTTACTAATTTTTCTCCTTTTTTTATGGACTGATAATTGACTCTACCAACACCAGAGAATTTTACTTTTAATCCTATATTTTCTAATAAAGCAATTGCATCCATCCCAGGCATTCCTTGTACATTTGGCACATTTGCATACTCTTTAGTTATTGTTTTGCTATACTGTTTATATTCTTTGTTTATAGCAGCAAACTCAACTTTATCTTCTACAGCTTGATTATCTATAGGAGTAGTTGTGTATATTTTTTGTGCAATTTCTTTAAAGATTGGCGCTGCAACAGAAGCACCATAATAACCTGTGCTTTTATTAGGATTATGCACCACAACAATGCAAGAATATTTTGGTACATCTGCAGGAAAAAATCCAACAAATGACGCTACATAATTTTCTGTAGAGTAGTAACCACCTTCCCATTCGCCTTTTTCGTTTTTAATTCTTGGCATGTATTTTTTAGCCGTACCTGTTTTACCAGCCATTGAAAAATTAGGAGAATAAATATTATTTGCAGTACCTTTTATAACCACATTTTCCATTACTTTTCTAAGTTTTCTTAGCGTTTCATCTGATGCGATTTTAGGATTTACAACTTCTGTTTCAAAAGTTTTCTCAGCTTTATCATGCCTTCTTAATTCTTTAACAAAATGAGGTTTTACCATAATTCCGTTATTTGCAACCGCATTGTAAAACATTAACGTTTGCATTGGCGTCACAGAAATTCCATATCCCCAAGACATCCATTCTAGTGAAATTTTACTCCAACTTTTATCTTTAGGATTTGGCACATAAGGTATTCCTTCTCCTTTAATTTGAAAACCAATTGGTTTTGTAAATCCGTATTTTTCTATTTTATCATAAAATTTCTGAGGATTATCATCATAATGCTCTTTAATAATTTTTACAACACCAACATTAGACGAAACTTCAAAAACTCTTGCTGCAGAAATCTTACCATAACCACCTCTATGAGAATCTTCTACCTTTCTATTATTTACATAAAAAACTCCTTTTTCTGTATCAACAACTGTAGACGTATCAATATACTTATCATCTAAAGCAGCCATTAAACTTGCTAATTTAAATGTAGAACCCGGCTCATGACTTTCCCAAACTGCATAATTTCTTTTCTCAAAATACCCTCCGCTAGCACCTTTTCCTAAGTTAGAAATTGCTTTAATTTCTCCGGTTGCAGTTTCCATAACCACTGCACAACCATGATCTGCGTCGTAATACTCTAACTGACTTAATAATGCATGATGTGTGATATCCTGAATATTTACATCAATAGTTGTAATGATATCATGACCATCAATTGGTTCTTTTTCATTTACATCAGAAATAGGTTTCCACTGGTTTTTTGCAATCTTTTGTTTCCAACGTAAACCATTTTCACCTTGCATAAAATCTGCAAAAGCGCCCTCAATTCCTGCTTCTCCTCTAAAATCGTTATACCCAATGGTACGTTCTGCAACTTTACCTATTGGATGCGCTCTTACTGTTTTGTGTTCTGCAATAAAACCACCACCATAAACTCCCAAATTAAAAATTGGGAATTCTCTCATTTTTAAATAATCTGTGTAACCAACATTTCTAGCAATTAACAAATACCTGTTTTTACGCTTTTTTGCCGTTCTTAATTTATTTTGATAATAATCTGCCGGTTTACCCAATAATTTAGAAAGCTCTCTAGATAACCCCACAAAATTCTCTTCAAACACATTTGCATCTACAGCAACAACATCCATTCTAATGGTAAATTTAGACATTGATGTTGCCAACAAATTACCGTCTGCAGCATACACATTGCCTTTATTAGCAAGAATTGTATCTTGCTTTATAGTTAACTCTGTAGAAAGTTTTTTATATTTTTCTCCCTGAACGTATTGTATATTGATGACTCTAAAAATGATAGCCACCAAAAAAATCGTCATAAAAACAGCTACTATGTAGAACTTGGTAAGTATGCTTTTTTTCTGAGTTGCCAATTGATTAATCTTTATACGTTACTTTTATTTTTTTTGGAGGTGTTTCTGAAGGCTTTAATCCTCTTGCCTTTGCTTTTTCCCTTATGCTAGATTCCATTTTCATTCGCATTAAAATGGTACCTGTATCTACATATTCTGCTCGTAATTCTCTAGTTCTTTTATTTAATTCTGCTATTTTTATGACTTTTTTATCTGCACTATGTGCGCTAGAAATCATGATTAACAGCAGTATCACAACAAAAATTATAATTCGCCAATTTTTAAAAGCAGAGTCATCTGTAAGAAAACTTCCTCTTAAAAAATCGTAAACACCTTGTTTAACTTTAGACATATATTGGCTTTAGACTTTAAGCTTTAGACTTTAGGAATAATCCTAAAACTTATTGCTTACTGCTTTTTAATGTTGCAATTCTTAATTTTGCACTTCTAGACCTGTTGTTCATTTTTATTTCTTCTGATGAAGGAATAATTAATTTTCCAACTTTCTTTAGCGGTTCGTCTGTATTTCCAAAAACATCTTTCTCTAATTCGCCACTAAACAAACCAGTACTTATAAATCTTTTTACCAACCGATCTTCTAAAGAATGATACGAAATAACACTTAATCTTCCTTCATCCGTTAATAAAGTAGGCATCTGATTTAAAAATTCTTTTAAAACCTCTAACTCCTCATTAACCTCTATACGAATCGCTTGAAAAATTTGCGCCAAAATTTTATGTTCTTTAGCGTTTGGTAAATATTTTTTTAACACGCTTTTTAACTGAAAACTTGTATCGATCTTTTCTTTTGCTCTTTCTTCAACTATTGTTTTTGCTATATTTCTTGAGTTTCTCAACTCTCCGTATAAAAACAATATTTCAGCTAATTTTTCTTCTGTATATGTGTTGATAATTTCTTTTGCTGATGTTTTAGATTTTTGATTCATTCTCATATCTAAATCGCCATCAAAACGAGTAGAAAAACCTCTTTCTGCTTCATCAAACTGATGAGAAGAAACACCTAAATCTGCCAAAACACCATCTACTTTTCGAACACCGTGAAACCTTAAAAATCTTGATATAAATCTAAAATTCTCTGGAATCAACACAAAACGCTCGTCATCAATTATATTTTCTAAAGCATCAGGATCTTGATCAAATGCAAACAACTTCCCTTTAGCTCCTAATCTTTTTAATATTTCTCTAGAATGACCTCCACCACCGAAAGTAACATCCACATAAACACCATCTTGCTTAATAGCCAAGGCATCTACACTTTCTTTTAATAAAACCGGATTATGATACTTCATCTTCATTTGTATTTCCCATTACTTCTTCTGCTAAATCTGCAAAATCATCAGCTGCATCATCAATAGCTTTTTCATACTTGTCTTTATCCCAAATCTCAATAATATTTACCGATGAGGACATTACAACTTGTTTTTCTATCCCTGCAAAATCCATTAAATTTTTAGGGATTAAAATTCTACCAGTAGCATCTAAATCAACAAGTTGAACACCTGCCGTAAACCTTCTGATAAAATCATTATTCTTTTTATTAAACTTGTTTAGTTTATTAATCTTCTCCATCATTAAATTCCACTCCTGTATTGGATACAATTCTAAACAAGGTTGAAAAACGGCTCTTTTAACCACAAAACCATCTTGTAACACAGAAGACAACTGCTTTTTGAAAGCTGATGAAAACATCACTCTTCCTTTAGCATCCGCCTTACATTCATATGTACCAATTAGGTTAATCACAAAAGTCGTTTTATAAAGATCAAAAATATATAAAAATTACCACTTTTTACCACATTTTACCACATTGTTAATAAGTATTGAAATTTTAGCGTATTTACAGTGCTTTTTAAATTGTTAAATACTCTAACCCACGAATGAATAAATCAATTTATATGTTATAAAAAAGAACTACATTTGCCATTAGTGAAAACCAAACAAAAATCAATGACTGATAAGTTAAAAACGGAAGGAAAATTTACATACGCAGAAGCTGGAGAAGGACCTGCAATCATTGTTTTACACGGATTAATGGGAACTCTAAGTAATTTTGAAGGAACCTTTAATTACTTTTCTAATAATGGATATAAAGTTCTAATACCAGAACTACCTTTATACTCTCTCCCACTTTTACAAACAAATGTTAAGAATTTAGCAAAATTTTTAAAAGAATTTTTAAAATATAAAAAATTAGACAACGCAATAATATTAGGAAACTCTTTAGGAGGCCATATTGGTTTATATTTTACAAAGCATTATCAAGAAAAAGTAACCGCTCTGGTACTTACAGGTAGTTCTGGATTGTACGAAAAAGCAATGGGTGATAGTTTTCCAAAAAGAGGAAACTATGAATATATAGAACAAAAAACAAAAGGCGTTTTTTATGATCCAGCAATTGGAACTAAAGAAATGGTAGATGATGTTTTTAAAATTGTAAATGACAGAAACTCTGTTATTAGAACTCTGGCGATTGCTAAAAGTGCTATCAGACATAATATGTCTGGCGATTTACCAAAAATGCACCAACCAACATGTATCATTTGGGGTAAACAAGACACGGTAACACCACCAGAAGTTGCTGAAGATTTTCAGAAACTATTACCAAATTCTGATTTATTTTGGATTGATAAATGCGGCCATGCTGCAATGATGGAACGACCAGAAGAATTTAATACAATTCTTCACACATGGTTTAAATCTAGAAATATCTAAAATTTTTCTAAAGAAATTCTAAAAAAAATACTTGCTATTATGAAAATTAAATCGGCAGAATTTGTGATGAGCAATAGCAACGTTATAAATGCTCCTAAAGATAGAATTCCAGAATACGCATTTATTGGACGCTCTAACGTTGGCAAATCATCATTAATTAACATGTTAATGGAGCGTAAAGATTTAGCAAAAACGTCTGGTAAACCTGGTAAAACACAACTCATAAATCATTTTAAAATAAATGAGGAATGGTTTCTTGTAGATTTACCTGGCTACGGATATGCCCAAATCTCCAAGAAAAAGAGAGTTATTTTTCAATATTTTATAGAAAACTATTTTAAAGAAAGAGAACAACTGGTTTGTACGTTTGTTTTAATTGATAGCAGACACGATCCACAACAAATAGATTTAGATTTTATGCAGTTTTTAGGCGAAAATCAAATTCCGTTTTGCTTAGTTTTTACAAAATCTGATAAATTAGGAAGCTCTAAACTAAACAAACAAATTACTTCTTACAAAAAGAAATTATTAGACACTTGGGAAACTTTACCCATGACATTTTTAACATCATCTATTAACAATTTAGGACGTAAAGAGTTTTTAGACTTTATTGATGGCGTAAATCAAGATGTTGCCAAAGATTTTAAATAATCGCTAATGCATTCTACAAAAGAAAACTTACAGATTTTATTTGAAGACAATCATATTATTATTGTAAACAAACGCTCTGGCGATATTACTCAAGGTGATAAAACAGGCGACAAGCCTTTAAGTGATGTTGTTAAAGAATATGTTAAAGAAAAATACAACAAGCCTGGAGATGTTTTTTTAGGTGTTGTTCATCGATTAGACAGACCAACATCTGGCGTTATTATTTTTGCAAGAACCTCTAAATCTTTAGAACGCCTAAATAAAATGTTGCGCGATAAAAATATCAGCAAAACTTATTGGGCCGTTGTAAAAGACCATCCGAAGAAAGAAAAAGACACTTTAATAAATTACCTAAAAAAGAATCCTAAAAACAACAAATCTTCTGTATATCAAAAAGAAGTTACAGATTCTAAAAAAGCCACTTTACATTACAATCTTATTAAAAGATTAGACAATTATTCTTTACTAGAAATTGATTTAGAAACGGGTAGACATCATCAAATTAGAGCACAATTATCAGCTATCGGTTTTCCTATAAAAGGAGATTTAAAATACGGCTTTAACAGAAGCAATAAAGACGGCAGCATCCATTTACATGCTAGAAAAATTGTATTTATTCATCCGGTTACAAAAGTAGAAGTTGCTGTAATTGCACCTACTCCAGACGAAGTTATTTGGAACGCTTGTTAGGATTTCTTATCTTTAAAAGATAAATACCCTAATACAATGAAAGCATTCAAATACTTTTCAGTATTCATTATTCCTTTTTTAGTATACATCTCTTTTACCAGCAAGGGTTGGCACACTTTTGTGCCTGCAATTTTTATTTTTGGATTTGTACCACTATTAGATATTTTTATCCAACCAAACAAAAAAAATTTTACAGAAGCAGAAGAAAAAGAAGCAAAAGAAAACAAACTTTACACTTATCTTTTGTATAGCATTTTACCTATTCAATTATTTTTTTTGATGTTCTTTTTTAATGTAATTCAAGAAGCTCATTTAACAAATTTAGAACTATTTGGCCGCATATTTTCAATGGGAATTATGTGCGGAATTTTAGGAATTAATGTAGGTCATGAATTAGGCCATAGAAACAATAAGATTGAGCAATTTATTGGCGAGTTTTTATTACTAACTTCTTTAAATACTCATTTTTTACCGTATCATAATGGCGGCCATCATTACAATGTAGCCACACCTAAAGATGCTGCAACCGCAAGGAAAAACGAGCTTTTATATACTTTTTGGATTCGTTCTCATTTTACAAGTTATATACAAGCTTGGAAAATAGAAAATAAAAGAATGCTTGAAGAGAAAAGAAGTTGGTTTCATTACCAAAACAGAATGGTTATCTACACAATTTGTAATTTTATTCTTTTAAGTCTGATTTATATTTTTTTCGGAAAAATGCCGTTTTTTTATTTTATAATTGCAGCAATTATTGGCATTGTTTTATTAGAAACGGTAAACTATATAGAACATTATGGATTGCTTAGAAATAAGAATGAACATGGAAGATATGAAAAAGTAAAAAGAAATCATTCTTGGAATTCAGACCATCAAATTGGACAAGTTTTATTGTTTAATTTATCTCGTCATTCAGATCATCATTATAACGGTTCTAAACAATATCAGCTTTTAAAAACAGACCCAAAAAGTCCGCAAATGCCAACAGGATATCCAGGTATGATGTTGCTTTCCTTTTTTCCGCCTTTGTGGTTTTTGGTAATGCATAAAAATCTTAAAAAAATATCATAATCATTTATGAATCAAAAGAAAACAGTTTTAGAAGCATTTTATTATAAAAGAGGTTTAAAATTTGTATTTTTAGAAAACTATGTTCAGAACTAAATATCAAATACTATTTATTTTATGTTTCTTTTTTTCGATATCAACGAAAAGTATTTTAGCACAAGAATATGATGTTGAAGTCTCTGAAGTTTTAGGTCTAAATGAAAACATCATTACAGATGTAGAACAAGATATTAATGGATTTATTTGGATTTCTGGCAGTAAATATATTTACAAATACAATAACAAAGATTTTGTAAATTACGGCAAAGAAGAGCTACTCTTAAAACCACAACATGTAGCTATTTTTATTTTATCAGATATAAATGGAAATATTTGGTACTTTCCAACAAATGATTTCCAAATTAAAATATTAAACACCAAAAGCAATAAAGCAGGCACTTTAAAAGAAATTTTTCCTGATTTACCTTTTTTGGAATCTGATATTATTTGGAAACCCTATAGAGATGATTTACATAATATTTATATTACTGTAAAAAATAAAGGCTTATATAAATTTGATGGAAAACAAATAAAGCTCGTTAAATCAATTAATAAAATTGATAAAAATATCTCATTCATACAAACAAAAAACTACAACTGGTTTGCGTACAAAAACAACATTATTAAACAACATAAAGGCAATTTATTTGAGGAAAAAATTAAAACAGCTATTGAAATAACCGAATTAAATATTTTTAATGAGCAACCTTTTTTAATTAGTCACACTCAAAAAGATTCTTATAACCAATACACCGCAAACTATATAAAAGAAAACAACGCAATACCTGTTTTCAAAAACATAGAACTTCATAATAATTTCTTTGCCAATTTAACTTTTATTCAAAAAACAACGAACCATAATTATTGGGTAAATGAAAAAGATTATTTAAAGCAAATTGATAAAAACCAAAATGTAATCTTCAAAATAAAAAAATCTGAGTATCCTTTTGGTAAAAGATACAGAAACTTCTTTGTAGATAAAAATGGTATCCTTTGGATTCTTACACAAACCAGCTTATACAAAGCTACCATTCATGAAAATAAAATTAAAAAATATTTGGACGGCTTTAGCTTAAAATCGATGTTTAAAAGGAATTCTAATCTACATGTAACAACGTTTGACCACGGAGTTAAAATACTAGATTCAGAAAATAAAATAAGTCAGTTTAAGCAATTAGAAAATTACCAAAGCTTTATAGGCTCTGTTTATCAGAATGATAGCTTATGGATAACCAATTATTCAGAAGTTTTAAAATACAATTTTACAACCAATACATCAACACAATATAAAAGCACCATTAAACCAGACTCCAAAAGTTTAGATTTAGGAGCGATCATTCGTCATCCAAAAACAAAATCAATTTTTATCGGTAACTCTTTTTACTTCATAAAACTAAATGAAAAAGAAAAAACAGTATCTGTGGCACATCATTTAGATACCTATATTGATAAAAAAGACAGAGCAGACATCAATGTTAGATGCCTTAAAAAGTATGGTGACAGCATTTGGATTGGCACTGCAAAAGGGCTGTTTTTAATGGATCATGAAGAAAAAATTAGCCGAGCTTACACTGCTAAAAATGGCTTTCCAGAAAACTTAATTATTCAGCATATTTTTATAGAAAATGATGATACATTCTGGTTTGGCACTCAAGGTCAAGGTTTGGTAAAATGGAACAGATTAAAAAATAGTTTTACCTTTTACACAACAAAAGAAGGTCTCTCTAACAATAATGTGTATGCAGTAATTAAAGATAAATTTGGATTTTTATGGCTACCAACCGATAATGGGATGAACAGGTTTGCACCAAACACTTTAAATAATAACATTTTTTTACCAGATGAAATAAGTCATAAAGAATTTAATCATTTATCAAATTTCGAAGACGAAAATGGTAAATTATATTTTGGCGGATTAAATGGTTTAAATGTAATTAATCCAGAAGATTTCTTATCTATGGAAAGTAAGAGTCATAACTTGGTTCTAAACAATATAAAAACCACTTTAAAAGACAATACAATACTTGAAGATAAGCAAATAACTAATAATAGCATTACCATAAATAAGAACATAAAAGAAATTGAATTAGCGTTTTTACTACTTGATTTTAACACTAATTTACCTCTTCAATATCAATACAAAATAACGCCTTTTCATCAGGATTATGTTGTGGCAGATAAAAACATAATTCATTTACCTAAAAAGCTAAGAAAAGGCACATATCAACTATTTAAAAGGACAAAGCGCTACTGGAAATTGGTCTGAATTAAAAGCACCCATTAGAATTAATAGTGAAGGTTTTGAAAAATTCGATTATAAATTAGCTTTATTTATTATTTTATTGTTTTTTACACTTATTTTTTTCACCATAAAAAAAGTAAAAAAACATAAAAGTGATGCAATTTTAAAAGAAATAGAAAACGAGCAATCAATAGAAATTGATTCTTTTACAAACAATAAACAAAACGAATGGCTAAACCTTTTAAACAAAACCATTTTAGACCACTTAGAGTCTAATAATTTTAGTGTAGAATTTTTATCAGAAAAAATGCAGTTGAGCGAAAGACAACTTCAACGTAGAATTAAAAAAATAACAGAAAGCACACCAAATAAATACATTACAGAAGTAAGACTAATAGAAGCTTTTCGTTTAATTGAAGAAAAAGAAGTAGAAACTGTAAAAGAATTATCTAAAAAGGTAGGCTTTACAACCACAGAATACTTCTCTAAATTGTTTAAAAATAAATACGGAAAAAATCCTTCTGATTACTTGCATTTTTAAAAATGTCTGTTTTATAAGTATTTACATACATTCTTTACCTTATTTCAACCAACTTTTCATAGTAAAATGTCGTTTTTATTAGGGTATTTGTGTCTTATATTTAGGTAATAAATAAAAAAGGAGATTTCTTCGTTTTTGTTTACATACAAGATCAATAACATATAAGTCATTGGGGGATGACTTTAACTAGCGTTTATAACAAGTTATAAAATTAGGCTAACATTGATCTTTTATTTCTTTTAAATAAGTTCATACAAGGTCAATGTAGTTTCTGTTGTTGGGGGATGACTTTAACTAATCTTATCCATTTAAGATGTCATTGACCTTGTATTTTTTTTACTTTTTACTCTTTTATAAAAACCAATTTATTTTCACTTCTTTTAATTTGAGTTTTGTTCAATTTCATTTTTACAAACTCGCCATCTAAATATTTTTGAGCTTGATCTTTATAATGATCACTAAAAACGTTTCCAGATTGTCCGGTAGGAATAATTGCCAAACTATTTTCAACATCAGAAAAATCTACAATTCTTCTTGTTGATGGCCCTGCTTTCACTTTATAAACTCCAGTAGAATCTATATCGTAAATCTGATTATTAATTACTTGATCGCCACCAGTTGTTACAAAAGGGCCAACATTAAAGAATTTTCTTAAAAGAGCGACTTCCCCAACCGCATGTTTATATTCAACTGTAATAACTCTATCCCAAGTCCAATCTTGTACATTTTCTCCTAATTGATTTTGTAAAAAAGCAAACGCATTTTTAAAAGATTTGGTTACAATTTCTTTTTTAGTTTCTATTTTATCTTTAGTGGCAATATCATCCCACCAAATAGACTTTTCTCTTTTTGCTTGCACAGGTAACACTTTTTCTATAAAAGGTGTATTTGTAAATTGATTATACGCTTTGCCCATTTCGTCTGCAAATGTATTTTTTTGAAACTCATACACCATTCTATTATATACAACAGGGCCAATTTCTTCTTTATCAAAATTACCTTTCCATTCTTTTAAATAGGAAATTGCTTGTTTTTCACTTGCTGATAAATCTTCTTTATCGATTGATTTTATAAAATCTAAGGCTATAGTTGGTGCATTTGGCGAAGTAACATCCATAATCATTTTTGCTGCGTCTTCTTTCGTCCAATCGTTTTTTGGTTCTAAAAGTTGCACAATTCTTTTAGCCCTATCTTCATTTAAATAATATCCCGGATATAATTTCCCATCAATTGATGCTGGCTGATTATTGGCAGAATACACATAATTCGATTTAGGGTTTATAGCTTGCGGATTTTGCTCAAAACCCAAGTAACTTAAAATTTCGTCATTTCCAGAAGCGCCATTTAAGTAGGTTTTTGTATACAAAGAATCTCTGTATTTATACAACTTTCCAGACGCAAACCACGCAATATTATCTTTTGCATCGCCATACATTATATTTAAACCTGGTGCATGCAGTTTACTAGCACCTTTTTTAAAATCAGCTAAATTTTTAGCATGCGAAATATCATAACCAACATCTAAAATTTGATTATTTACCTTGGTATAAATCCACTGCATTGCAATTGTTCGTTTGTCATCTAAATGATCTATAATTCCGTTCATTATTGGCCCATGTCTACTAACTTTTATCGCATACACTTCATCCTTTTTATCTTTTATTTTGATCCGTTTTTCGATCAATTTATAATCAACAAAACCATTTTCTGTTTTATATTGATTTTTATTATTAGGATTTTCCTCTTCAATATAAAAATCAACATCATCATTTTCAAACATGGTTAAACCATACGCGTACTCTTTATTATGACCCAAAAGCGGAAAAGGAACTAAAGCCAAATGAAAACCATACATTTCATAATCTGGTGTTTTTATATGTGCCTGATACCAAACAGAAGGTTGCGAAAACCCAATATGCGGATCGTTTGCAAAAATTACTTTTCCGTTTTTTGTTTTTTCGGCACCAATCACCCAAGAATTACTTCCAATAAATGGCGATATGGGTAAAATATCATACAAATCATTGATAGCTTTTGCAAAACTACCTGTTAAAACAGCGTTTTTTTCATTTTTAATAAGCGTTAAATTTTGAGACTCTGCTCCTATCAATTCATTAAAATAAGCAGTTCCTAATTTTTCTTTAACTTCTGTTAACAACGGATCTGTTTTATGCGCAACCGCAAAACTAAAAGCCATATACCCAAACACATTATACACATCTTTTAAAGTATATTTTTCTTTTTCTACACCAACTAAGGTAAACTCTATTGGGGTTTTTCCTTCTTCTATAAATTGATTTACCCCATCTAAATACGCCATGGTATATTTATAAATTGGCGAACTTTTATCTAAATTTTTAATTGTTTTTTCGGATGCTTCTTCAATACCCAAACCAGAAAAAAGTTTGTCGGTTCTTATCAATTTTTCTCCAAAAATTTCTGATAATCTTCCTGCGGCAATTCTTCTAATTAATTCCATTTGCCACAATCTATCTTGTGCATGCACGTAACCCAAAGCTGTGTAAGCATCTTCTTGATTTTCTGCAACAATATGCGGCACACCAATATCATCAAAATAAACAGTCACTTTTTCGGATAAATATTTAAGTTTTATTTCTCCATTATACTTTGGGTGGTAGGTTTTACTATATAACCAAACACCTACCACTATAAAAATGAGCGAGATAATAACAATTTTTATCAGTTTTTTTAAGAATTTCATTGGAATATTTTTATTGATCTGACCAAAGATAATAGATTAAAATCGTATTTTTGATGTATTAACATTTACTTAGTTTATGAAAAATATTCAAATGGTTGACTTACAAGGTCAATATCAACAAATAAAAGAAACTGTAGACAATTCTATACAAGAAGTTTTAAATTCATCTAGTTATATTAATGGTCCATTAGTAAAAGAATTTCAAGAAGATTTAGAAAAATATTTAAACGTAAAACATGTAATTCCGTGCGCTAACGGTACAGATGCTTTGCAAATTGCCATGATGGCTTTGGGTTTAGAGCAAGGTGATGAAATCATTACTGCAGACTTTACATTTGCAGCAACTGTAGAAGTAATTGCACTATTAAAATTAACACCTGTTTTGGTTGATGTTGATGCAAAGACTTTTAATATTGATATAGAAGCTTTAAAAAAGGCAATTACGCCTAAAACGAAAGCTATTGTACCCGTTCATTTATTTGGTCAAGTAGCAAATATGGATGCTATCTTAGAAATTGCAAAAGAACATAATTTATTTGTTATTGAAGACAATGCACAGGCAATTGGTGCAGATTATACCTTTAAAAACGGAACAAAACAAAAAGCCGGAACTATTGGAAATGTAGGAACTACCTCTTTTTTCCCTTCTAAAAACTTAGGTTGTTATGGAGATGGAGGCGCAATTTTTACAAATGATGATGCACTTGCCCATACCATAAGAGGTATTGTAAATCACGGAATGTATGAAAGATATTACCACGATGTTGTTGGTGTAAATTCTAGATTAGATTCTATTCAGGCAGGCGTTTTAAAAGCTAAATTACCTTTTTTAAATGCCTATTGTGATGCTCGTAGAAATGCTGCACGTTTTTATAACAACGCATTTGCAAACAACCCAAACATTATAACTCCAACTGCAAAATCTAACAATACAAAAAACTGTAGTGCTATTTGCGACACTTGTGATTGTCATGTTTTTCATCAATATACATTGCAAATCACGAATGGTAAACGCGATGAATTACATAAACATTTATTAGCAAACGGAATTCCAAATGCTATTTACTACCCTGTAGCATTGCATTCTCAAAAAGCATATGCAGATGCAAAATATAAAGAAGAAGATTTCCCGGTAACAAATAATTTAATAAAAACAGTAATTTCTTTGCCAATGCATACAGAACTAGACAAAGAGCAACTTGATTTTATTACACAAACGATTATTCGTTTCTTAAAATAATATATTAATTTAATACTCCCAAAATGAAAACAATATTAGTAACAGGAGGCCTTGGTTTTATAGGATCTCACACAGTTGTAGAATTACAAAACGAAGGTTTTGAAGTTGTAATTATAGATAATTTATCGAACACAACTATTGATGTTTTAGATAAAATTACAGAAATTACTGGTAAAAAACCAGCTTTTCATAAAGTTGATGTTAGAGTAAAGAGTGAAGTAAAATCTGTTTTTGATGCTCATAAAATTGACGGAATTATCCACTTTGCAGCCTATAAAGCTGTTGGAGAAAGTATGGGTAAACCATTAGAATATTATGAAAATAATTTAAGCTCGTTGATTTACATCTTACAAGAAATGAGAGACAGAAAATTAGATAATTTTATTTTCTCTTCTTCTTGTACTGTTTATGGTCAAGCAGATGAATTACCTGTTACAGAAAAGGCTCCTGTAAAAGCTGCTGAATCTGTTTATGGAAATACGAAACAAATTGGAGAAGAAATTATTAGAGATACCAGTAATGCACATGGTATTAAATGTATCGCTTTAAGATATTTTAATCCTGTTGGAGGGCATCCTTCTATAAAAATTGGAGAATTACCTTTAGGTGTTCCTCAAAATTTAATTCCTTTTATTACACAAACTGCCGCAGGAATTCGTAAAGAATTATCTGTTTTTGGTGATGACTACCCAACTGTAGATGGTACAGCTGTGCGTGATTACATACATGTTGTAGATTTAGGAAAAGCACATATTGCTGCTTTAAATAGACTTTTAAACAACAATCATAAAGCAGATTTTGAGTATTTTAATATTGGTACAGGAAAAGGAAGTTCTGTTTTAGAAATTATTAATACGTTCGAAAAAGTAAACAATTTAAAACTAAATTATAAAATTGTTGGAAGACGTGAAGGCGATGTTGTAGCCGCTTATGCTGATACTACCTATGCAAACAAAGAACTAAATTGGAAAACAGAAATGAGCTTAGAAGATTCACTAGAATCTGCTTGGAAATGGCAACAGAAACAAAATGCCTAACTAAAACTAACTCTTATTAACACATAAAAAAACCTCAAAAGCTTTTCAACTTTTGAGGTTTTTCAATTTATAATAACGAATTATAATTTTATCCTTTTACCGGCACAGAAACAATTGTTTTTGCCCATCCTAAATACATCGTTGCATTATTGTCTTCACCTTCAAAAACAATAGAAAACGACTCTATATTTTCATCAGACTTAGAAACTTTACCAGTTACTCTAACAACATCATCTTTAACATCATAAAAATAAGCACCCCAAACATTTCTTTGTGTACTTAAAATAACGGTCCAATCTCCATCTGTTGGAATTGTAAACAACGCATAAGTACCTGCTTTTACTGGTTTATCTCCAAAAATTACATCTTTATAAAATGTAATTTCTGCTGCTTCATTTGCACCTGTTCTCCAAACTTTATCATTTGGTGCTAATTTATCTAAAGTTCTACCTTTTAATTGTGGTCTACCATAGGTAATTTTAACTAACTTATTAGACTCTTTCCAGTTATTTGGATAGGTTGCTGCATCCATCGGACTTACATCTACTTTTGCGAATTTTTGTGCTGTAATATCCGCAGAAGAAATTAAGGCTATTGTAAAAATTGCAATTGATAATAACGCTTTTTTCATGTGTTTCTATATTTTAAATATTGATTTTACTTGTACTAAGTCTTCAAAATTATAAAACCTTACGAATATGTAGTACTAATTTTCTGTTAAGATTTTAATGACAACCACAATCTGTATTACAACTTTTAGCTTTTTTTGAAGGCAAAAGATATTTCTTCACTAAAAAGACAACTGCCAATATCACTAAAGAATATGCTATAATTTCTTGCATTAACTTAAAATTTGATAGGTTAAAAATGACGATATATACGCTAAAAAGGCCAAGCCAAATAACTGAATTAAAGGCCACTTCCAACCCTTAGTTTCACGTTTTACAATGGCAAAAGTTGCCATACATTGCATTGCAAATGCATAAAAAATCATTAAAGACATCCCAACTGGAAAATTAAAACGTTTTTCACCTGTATCAGGATTTATTTCTGAAGCCATTTTTTCCTTAATGGTAGATGTGTTTTCATCATCTGCTTCTACACTATAAATTGTTGCAAGTGTACCTACAAAAACCTCTCTTGCAGCAAATGATGTAATTAAGGCAATTCCTATTTTCCAGTCATACCCTAAAGGTCTAATTACAGGTTCTATGGTTTTTCCAAGCATTCCTATATATGAGTTTTCTAATTTTAAAGAGGCTATTTTTTGTTGAATTTCATCCTCATTTAAATGCTGATAAGCTGCATTTTCTACAACAGTCTTTTGTGCATTTTTATAACTAGAACCTCCATTTGATGCTAAAAACCATAAAACAATTGACAATGCTAAAATGATTTTCCCCGCTCCAAAAACAAAAGCTTTTGTTTTTTCTACAACTTCAAAAAAAACATTTTTAATGGATGGTAATTTGTAGTTTGGCATTTCTACCACAAAAAAAGATTTAGATTCTACCTTTAATGTTTTATGTAAAATATACGCAGCTATAATGGCAGATGCAAATCCTAATGCATATAATAAAAGTAACACCAACCCTTGAAGATTTAAAAATCCGAATATTTTTATATCAGGAATGATCAATGCAATTAATATTGCATACACTGGCAATCTTGCTGAACAGGTTGTAAACGGAGTTACTAAAATGGTTATTAAACGCTCTTTCCAACTAGAAATAGTTCTGGTTGCCATAATTGCAGGAATTGCGCAAGCTGTACCTGAAATTAACGGAATAACACTTTTACCATTCATACCAAATCGTCTCATAATTTTATCCATTAAAAAGACAACTCTACTCATGTAACCTGTTTCTTCTAAAATGGCGATAAATAAAAATAAAATGGCAATTTGTGGTATAAATATAATGACACCTCCAATTCCTGGAATAATTCCTTCAGTTAATAAATCGGTAAGAACTCCTTTTGGTAAATTACTTTTTGCAAAGTCTGCTATTTGTGCAAAAGTACCATCAATCAAATCCATTGGTACAGATGCCAAATCAAAAATAGATTGAAAAATCACAAGTAAAATCAAACTAAATAATACGTACCCAAAAATTCTATGTGTAAATATTTTATCTAATCTGCCACGTAAATCTGTAGCCTTTGTTTTATCAACAATATAGGTTTTCTTTAAAATTTTGTTGATTTCTTGATAACGGTAAATGGTTTCTTTATGCTGATATTTTTTTAATTTAGAAGTATCTTGTTTAAAAGATAATAACTTTTCTTTTTCTTCTTTGGTTATCGTTTCTGGAAAATTACTTTGTGTAACCATTAACCATAATTCATACAAGCTATAATTAGGACTAATTTCTTTTAATTTATGAAAATAATCAGGATCAATTTTATGGTCTATACCGCATAAAGGAGATGCTTTTGCCGCTATATGGCAACGAATAATTGCTTCCTTTATTTCATCAATTCCTTCGCTTTTTCTTGCACTTATTAAAATAACTTCTGTATTTAATTCTTTTTTTAGAAGCGATAAATCAATAGAAATTCCCTTTCTATGCATTTGGTCAACCATATTAATTGCCAAAACTGTTGGTATTTCTAAATCTTTAATTTGAGAAAATAATAATAAATTTCGCTTTAAGTTTTCAACATCAGCAACTACTAAAATTACATCTGGCGATTCCTTAATATCTTTTTTAAGCAATGTTTTTAAAACAATACTCTCATCTAAAGAAGTTGGATTTATACTGTAAGTACCTGGTAAATCTGTAATAATTGCATTTTGAGTTGCAGATAATTTACTAGTTCCTTCTTTTTTATCTACAGTTACTCCTGGGTAATTACCCACTTTTTGATTTAATCCTGTAAGTTGATTAAAAAGTGATGTTTTACCTGTATTAGGATTTCCAATTAAAGCTACTTTTATATCGTTTTTAGACATTTTATTTACTCGCTTTTTAGGATTTTAATAAGATCGGCTGTTTCTTTTCTAATTGCCAAATGACTACCATTTACACAAATGTAAAGTGGATCTTTTAAAGGCGCGAGCTGAATTAAGATAACCTCTGCACCCGGTATACACCCCATTTCTAATAATTTTAAAGGAATAACATCTAATGATTCCTCAGAAATATAGCCTATTTCTCCTTTATGTAAATCTGCAATTGTGCTCAAAGTTTCTATTTAGACTGGCAAAGATAGGAATTTAGAACGATTCTAAACAAGTTATTCATTAGTATATTCTTCTTTCAGCAAAACAATATCTAACTTTAACTTTTCCATATCTTTTTTCTCTGTGCCATCATAATAACCGCGAATGCGTCTTTCTTTATCAACCAACACAAATTGTTCTGTGTGTATAAAATCATCTTCACCTCCATCACCAGATTCTAAAACGGCAAAATAGCTTTTTCTTGCCAATTCGTAAATGTGTTTTTTAGATCCTGTCGTTACATTCCATTTTCCATCAATCACTCCTTTTCTAATTGCATATTCTTTTAACACAGAAACACTATCCATAACCGGCGTTACAGAATGTGATAAAAACATAATATCTTTATCATTTTTATAATACTCTTGCAATTCGTTCATATTATAAGCCATTGCAATACAAATAGTCTGGCAGCGTGTAAAAAAGAAATCTGCTACATATATTTTATTTTTATAATTGTTATTGGTAATTGTTTCTCCGTTTTGATTGATCAATTCAAAATCTGCAATTGTATGATCATTTGTAATATGTTTTAAAGAAACATCTACCAAACTAGGATTTACATCTACAGGATTGTACACTTTTAGTTTTTTATCAACCTTTACTAAATGATAAAAAACAGGAATAGAAATTGCAGAAAAAACAAGTAAAAAAATAATTGTTATTTTACTTTTAAGAAAAAATTTAAAATCCATTAATGTAGTTTTATTTTTTTACAAATTTAACGCTTAAAAAGCCCCTAAAAAAGACAAGCAAAAGATATTTGATGTAAAATCTTTGTTAAAAAGGAAACCATATAAAATTAGTTCTTTTTAAACTCTCTTTAAAAACGTACATTTGTTCGTTTTTAAATTATGATATAACGCCGAATGGAAATTTTAATAAAAGCATCACAGTTTATTTTAAGTTTATCCTTATTAATAGTACTGCATGAATTAGGGCATTTTATCCCTGCAAAATTGTTTAAAACTAGAGTGGAAAAATTCTATTTATTTTTTGATTACAAAGTATCTCTTTTTAAGAAAAAAATAGGAGAAACTGTTTATGGTATTGGTTGGATTCCGTTAGGAGGTTATGTAAAAATCTCTGGAATGATTGATGAAAGCATGGATACAGAGCAGATGGCTTTACCACCACAACCATGGGAATTTAGATCAAAACCAGCTTGGCAACGTTTAATAATTATGCTAGGCGGTGTTTTTGTAAACTTTGTACTTGGTATATTTATTTACATCATGCTAATGTGGTCTTATGGTGAAGAATATTTACCAAATGAAAATGTAAAAGACGGTGTTTGGGTACAAGATTCTTTAGCAACAAACTTAGGAATACAAACTGGAGATAAAATTTTAACGGTTGATGGAAATAAAATTAAAAACTTTTCTGCATTAACCTTAGAATTTGTAAACGGAAATAAATTTCAGATAGAAAGAAATGGTGAAGTAATTGATAAAGAAATTCCTACTAATTTTATTTCTCAACTAATGGAAAGAGGTAAAGATGCGGGTGCATTTCTATACCCACGTTATCCTTTTGCTATCGGCAAAATTTCTGAAGATTCTCCAAATTTAAATTCAGAATTAAAACCAAAAGATATTGTTACTAGTATAAATGGAACTCCTTTAAAATACTATGATGAAGCCGAAGCTATTTTAGCAAACTATAAAAATCAAAAAGTTACTGCTACCATTTTAAGAGGAGCCGAAACCAAAAAAATAGACCTTAAAGTTACTTCAGAAGGTAAATTAGGTGTTACTTTTTCTGGCGTCGCTTTTAAGGATTTAGAAAGATTGGGATATTATAATTTAGCAGATGTTACCTATTCTTTTTCGGAAGCAATCCCTGCCGGATGGAATAAGTCTTGGAAAACATTAACGGATTATGTGAAGCAATTAAAGAAGATTTTTAATCCAAGTACGGGTG
>JANQTQ010000003.1 GCA_030731625.1 Polaribacter sp.
TTCTAACAATATAAAAAACAGAAAATATTTAAACTTTCGAAAAAAATAGATAAGTTGTTGCATTGTTAGAACTTAAAATGCTTAATTCATTAATACATTTTTGTATTTTTTAAGTTCTTTTAAAGCTATTCCTGTTCCTCGAACAACAGCTCTTAAAGGGTCTTCTGTTACATATACAGGCAAATCTGTTTTACGAGATAAACGTTTGTCTAAACCTCTTAGCATAGAACCACCACCTGCTAAATAAATTCCTGTATTATAAATATCTGCAGCTAATTCTGGCGGAGTTTTAGATAAAGTTTCCATAACAGCATCTTCAATCCTTAAAATAGATTTATCTAAAGCTTTTGCTATTTCTCTATAAGAAACTTGAACTTGTTTTGGTTTTCCGCTTAATAAATCTCTACCTTGAACCAACATTTCTTCTGGAGGCGTATCTAAATCTTCGGTAGCTGCACCAATTGTAATTTTAATTTTTTCTGCAGTAGTTTCTCCAACATGTAAATTATGTTGCGTACGCATATAATACATAATATCGTTGGTAAATAAATCACCAGCAACTTTTACAGATTGATCACAAACAATACCACCTAATGCAATTACAGCAATTTCTGTAGTTCCGCCACCTATATCAATAATCATATTTCCTTTTGGCTCCATAATGTCGATTCCAACACCAATTGCAGCGGCCATAGGTTCATAAATTAAATAAATTTCTTTAGCATTCATGTGTTTTGCAGAATCTCTTACAGCTCGTTTTTCAACTTCTGTAATTCCTGATGGAATACAAATAACCATTCTTAATGCTGGTGGAAATAATTTCTTTTTAATTGATGGAATTTGTTTTACAAACTCCTTAATCATTTCTTCTGATGCTTGGAAATCTGCGATAACTCCGTCTTTTAAAGGACGAATCGTTTTAATATTTTCATGGGTTTTTCCTTGCATTAAATTGGCTTCTTGGCCAATAGCAATAATTTTACCAGTAAGTCTATTTCTTGCAACAATGGACGGGGCATCAATAACCACTTTACCGTTGTGAATTATCAATGTATTTGCAGTCCCTAAATCGATTGCAATATCTTCTGTCATAAAATCGAAAAAACCCATAAAATATTTTCTTATTTTGTTTAATGTACTCTTACAAATCTACTAAATATAATCTGTATTATACATTATATTAATTAATGTTTAAAATGTCTCGTTCCTGTGGTAACCATAGAAATATTGTTTGCGTTACAATAGTCTATACTTAATTGATCTTTTATAGATCCGCCAGGCTGAATTACACTTTTTATACCTGCATTTCCTGCAATTTCTACACAATCAGGAAAAGGGAAAAATGCATCACTTGCCATTACTGCTCCGTTTAAATCAAAACCAAAAGAATTTGCTTTGTCAATAGCTTGTCTTAATGCATCAACTCTACTTGTTTGCCCTGTTCCGCTTGCTAGTAATTGATTGTTTTTTGTAAAAACAATCGTATTAGATTTTGTGTGCTTACAAATTTTAGATGCAAATAATAAATCTTTTAACTCATTTTTAGAAGGTTTCGTATCTGTAACGTATGTTAAATCTTCTAAAGCATCTGTTTTTAAATCTTTATCTTGCACTAATAATCCATTTAATGCAGTTCTTACATTCTGAATTGGTAATTCTGTTGTTTTTTGAATTAAGAGAACTCTATTTTTCTTACCTTTTAAGGTTGCTAAAGCGTCGTCAGAATAACTTGGTGCAATCACTACTTCACAAAAAAGTTTGTGAATTTCTTCTGCAGTTTCTAAATCAATTTCTTTATTAGAAATTAAAACCCCTCCAAAAGCAGAAACAGGATCGCCAGCCAAAGCATCTAAATACGCTTGTTTAATAGTATCTCTTTGCGCAAAACCGCAAGCGTTATTATGTTTTAAAACGGCAAATGTTGGGTCTTCGCCAATAAATTCATTCATTAAATTTACAGCAGCATCAACATCTAATAAATTATTGTAGCTTAATTCTTTACCGTGTAATTTATCAAACATTGCATCTAAATCGCCAAAGAAATATCCTTTTTGATGCGGATTTTCTCCATAACGCAATGTGTTAGAAGTTTGATGACTTGCTTTAAATACTACTTCGTCTTCATTAAAATAATTAAAGATGGCAGTGTCGTAATGAGATGAAATGTTAAAAGATTTTGCAGCAAACTTCTTTCTTTGTTCAATTGAAGTTGTGCCTTTATTTTCTGATAAAATTGCTAAAAACTCTTCATATTGATCCATAGAAGAAACTGTAAAAGTATCTTTAAAGTTTTTTGCTGATGCTCTAATTAAAGAAATTCCACCAATATCAATTTTTTCTACAATATCTTGTTCAGGTGCTCCTGAAGCAACTGTTTTTTCAAACGGATATAAATCAACAATTACTAAATCTATTTGAGGAATGTTGTATTCTTTTAATTCAGCAATATCACTTTCGTTGTCTTGTCTGTTTAAAATACCTCCAAAAACTTTTGGATGTAAAGTTTTTACTCTTCCTCCTAAAATTGATGGATAAGAAGTAACTTCATCAACAGGAATTACATTGATTCCTAGTTCTTTAATGAATTTTTCTGTTCCTCCGGTAGAGTAAATGGTTACATTTAATTCGTTTAATTTTTCTACAATTGGTGCTAAACCATCTTTATGAAAAACCGAAATTAATGCAGATTTAATTGTTTTTGAAGTGCTCATTTTGTGTTGTCTTGTTAAGCTTGCAAAACTACGCAAACATTGAGTGAAACACAATAAAAAAATAATAACAAATTAAGGTAAATAATTAACAGTAAATTTAGGTGAACGCAATACGTAATTATATTAATTTATTAGCTACTTAATTGTTATCTAAGAATTTTCTAAACCAAATAATAAATTGATCGGTTAAAGATTCTTTTTTTGAATTGTAATTAGACGCTAAATTTGAATTAGAAAAATTAGCCGTAGATTCTTGTTTACTCATTTTTTAGACATTTAAATTTTTGAATTATACTATTTATATCAAAGTTAAGTAAAAATAAAATAATATTCAAAGAAATTAAAGAATCGTTGATAATTTTTCACAAATATACTCTAAAAGGTCTTCATCTTTTGCAGTAAATGTATTTGCTGTATGAGAATCGATATCTATTTGACCAATATTTTCTCCGTTCACAAAAATTGGAATTACAATTTCTGATTTTACTTTCCAACCACAAGAAATATAATTATCTTGGGCTGTAACATCTTGAACTACAAAGTTTTTATTACTAACTGCAACTTGCCCGCAAATTCCTTTTCCAAAAGGTATAATTGTATGTTCAGTAGGTTCTCCAGTAAATTGTGCTAATTTTAATTCTTCTTTATCGCCGTTTTTAAAGTAAAAACCAACCCAATCATAATAAGAAATTTCACTTTCTAAAAAATCACAAATGGCTTGTAATTTTTCTTCTTTTGTTAATTTTGATGCAATTATAGCATCTATTTCTTGTTGTAAAATAGCTAAATTCATAATTCTAAAAATTGACTGCAAAAGTAAATCAAAAATAAATAGTAGTTTGTGTTATTTAATTTTTTTAGTCAATATTTAAGAGAAAATTTATTTAACATACTATTAAAAAATCTTTGTGTAATTTTGTGTTTAGAAAATGAAAAACCTATTAATTAAAATATCGTCTTTTCTTTTAGCATTTTTAGTGCTTTTTTCTACCTTTTCTTTTACGGTAGAAAAACATTATTGTGGCGATTTTTTGGTGGATGTTTCATTTACAGGGAGAGCAGATAGTTGCGGAATGCAAATGGAAAAAGTTGCACAAACAAAAAAGAAAAACTGTTGTAAAGATGAAGTTCATAAAATTGAAGGTCAAGATAAACTTCAATTTCATAAAATAGAAAAAATTTCTTTTGAAAAACAGCAATTTTTAACTGCTTTCGTAATTTCTTACGCTGATTTATTTGTAAATAATGAATCAGAAAATAATTTATATAAAGATTTCTCTCCACCTGATATTCGGCTAGATTATCAGGTTTTATATCAGACTTTTTTAATTTGATTTTTATTTCTTAACAAGCAAAATATCATCTTTTGATGATAAAAACACGTTATTAAATGAAATCAAACACAAAATGAAAAAACACATTATAAGTAGTTTTCTACTATTTATTCCAGTCATTCTTTTTTCTCAAACAACTTTTAAGGGAATGATTATGGATAAAAACAATCCAAAAAATAACTTAGGGATTTCTGGCGCTTCAGTTCATTGGCTTCATACAAATGTAAGCGCAATTACTAATGAAAAAGGCTGGTTTTCAATTTCTTACAAGCCAGATTATAAAAAATTAGTTGTTAATTATTTAGGTTATAAATCGGATACAATTACCGTAAATAATTTAGAGCCAATTCATCATTTTTTAACTCCAGAGAGTGAGTTAGAAGAAATAACAATTAATACTAAAAAAAGAACAACACAGAAATCATTTTTTGAAACTACCAATATGTTTACTGTAAATGCTGGCGAACTTTTAAAAGCGGCATGTTGTAATTTAGCGGAAAGTTTTGAAACAAATCCGTCAATAGATGTTAGTTTTTCTGATGCTTTAACGGGCACTAAACAAATTCAAATGTTAGGTTTAACAAGTCCGTATTTGTTAATTACACAAGAAAATATTCCTTCAATAAGAGGAGCTTCACAAGCATTCGGACTCACATTTACGCCAGGAACTTGGGTAGAAAGTATTCAAATTTCTAAAGGTGCAGGCTCTGTTGTAAATGGTTACGAAAGTATTTCTGGACAAATAAATGCAGAATTGGTAAAACCTTTTTCCGATAATCAATTCTTTGTAAACACATACAGCTCTTTAGATGGAAGACTAGAATTAAACACACATTTTAATCAAAAAGTATCTGAAAAATGGCATACAGGTTTGTATGTGCATGGAAATTATAGAGGCGAAAAATTTGATAAAAACAACGATCATTTTTTAGATATGCCTTTGTCAAATCAGATAAATGTAATGAATAGATGGCAATTTACCGATGCAGAAAAAGGTTGGGTAAGTTTTATAAATGTTCGTTTTTTAACTGATGAAAAACAAACTGGTGATATCAATTTTAAGCCAACTTTAGATAAAGGAACTACGAATGCTTGGGGAAGTGAGATTGATACCAAGCGTTTTGAAACATCAGCAAAATTAGGATATGTTTTTCCAGAAATTCCGTATCAAAGTTTTGGTTTTCAAATAGCGTATAGCAATCATCAGCAAGATTCTTATTTTGGGTTAAATGTGTATGACATTCAG
Organism: Polaribacter sp.; assembly: GCA_030731625.1. GTDB lineage: Bacteria > Bacteroidota > Bacteroidia > Flavobacteriales > Flavobacteriaceae > Polaribacter. The sequence continues at coordinate 5,292 of JANQTQ010000003.1, forward strand.
CATGAAAGTGTGTACTCTAATTTAATTTATAACTCTATAATTGGCGATACAAGAACTAAATTTAAAACCGGAATTAGTTTTACACACGATAATTTTGATGAACTTGTAAATACTACAAATTATACAAGAAAAGAAACCGATTTTGGCGCTTTTTTTGAATACGCTTTTGATAATTTAGAAGATTTTAGTGTAACCGCAGGTTTAAGAATCGATGCGCATAATTTGTTAGGTACATTTATAACGCCAAGATTGCATCTTAGATATGTTCCTTGGGATAAAGGAGTTTTTAGAGCTTCAATAGGTAGAGGTAAAAGGAGTGCAAATATCTTTGCAGAAAATCAGCAATTATTTGCAAGTTCTCGACAAATTAAAATTGATGATGTTGGTGGGAATATCTATGGATTACATCCAGAAATTGCATGGAATTATGGGATTTCTTATATGCAGCGTTTTAATTTATTTGATAAAAATGGAGATATAACTTTTGATTTTTATCAAACAGATTTTCAAAATCAAGTAGTGGTCGATTGGGAAAATCCGCAAGAAATTTCTTTTTATGATTTAAACGGAAAAAGTATTGCCAATAGTTTTCAAGTTGAAGTAAATTATAGTTTAGCAAAAAATTTAGAAGTAAGAACTGCTTATAAATATTTTGATATTTCTACGGATTTTAAAGCAGGTAATTTGCAAAAACCAATACAGCCGCAAAATAGATTTTTTGCAAATATTTCTTATCAAACCGAATTAAATGATAAAAATTCGCAATGGAAGTTTGATGTTACCTATAATAATATTGGTGAGCAGCGTTTGCCAAATACGGTTTCAAATCCTGTTCAATATCAGTTGCCGGTAAATGCAGATTCTTATCAATTGCTAAATTCTCAAATAACAAAAGTATTTTCAGATAAATTTGAAGTCTACGTAGGCGCAGAAAATTTAACCAATGTTATGCAGAAAAACCCTATTTTAGCCAGCGATGATCCTTTTGGACCTTATTTTGATAGTACAATGGTGTATGCTCCTATTTTTGGACGCGCAATTTATACAGGTTTACGTTTTAAAATAAAATAGAAATTTTGTTAGAACGAATTACTAAAGTAATCCGTTATTTATTAAAAAGATTGCTTTGCTAATTTGCAATCATATATAAAATCAATATAAAAATGAAAAAAATAATATTCATATTAAGTATAGTAATGATTGGCTTTTCTGTTCAGTCTCAAGAAGTAAAAAAGAATAAAAACGCCAAAGTATCTTTTGAAGTAGATGGAATTTGTGGTATGTGTAAGAAAAGAATAGAAACAGCTGCATTAAAAACTCAAGGTGTAAAATTTGCAATTTGGAGTGTAGAAACGCATCAGTTAAATTTAATCTTAGACGAACGAAAAACGAATATAAAAACGATTCAAAGCAATATTTTAGGAGTAGGACATGATGTCGTTGGTTTTGATAAAAAGAAAGTAAAAGCTACAGACGAAGCTTATAATTCGGTTCATCCTTGTTGTAAATATCGCGATGAAGAAATAATTTTAGATCATCAAGGCGAGTTGAAAAAGCAAAAAAAGAACTAATGTAACGAGTATATTTTAAGGTAAATAATGATCATAGATAAAAAACATTCAGAAGATTTAGAGATTTTAGGAGAGCGCATAAAACTTGGAGAAAGTAGAAAGCTAAATTTTAATAATGCACGATTATTTACTGGTACAGCTGTAGAAGTGCCTGTATTTATAGAAAGATCTATAAATCCTGGACCAACCGTTTTAATTACCGCTGGAATTCATGGAGATGAGGTAAATGGAATTGAAATTGTTAGAGAGATTTTAACACATAAATTAAACAAGCCAACAAGAGGAACCGTAATATGTATGCCAATCGTTAATATTTTTGGTTTTATAAATAAATCTCGATTTTTTCCTGATGGAAGGGATTTAAATAGACAATTTCCCGGTAATTCTAAAGGATCCTTGGCAAGTAGATTTGCGTATAATTTTACAAAAGAAATTTTACCACTAGCAGATTTTTGTATGGATTTTCATACCGGCGGTGCAGATCGTTACAATGCTGCACAGATTAGAATTGAACATGGCAATGAAACAGTATCACAATTAGCGGCTGTATTTAATGCGCCTTTTACCTTATATGGCAATCAAATAGATGGTTCTTATCGCGAATTGTGTTATAAAATGAACATTCCTATTTTATTAAATGAAAGCGGAAAAAGTTTAAGTTTCGATAAATCAATTTGTAAAGAAGCTTTAAGTGGCGTAAAAAGAGTGCTTGCCCATTTAGAAATGTTAAGTCCAAAAATTGAGGTGCCAAAAGTTGTAGAAAAAAGCATTTTAATTCACGAAACTACATGGATACGTGCAGATTTTTCTGGTTTTTTACATGTTAAAACCAATTTACACGATTTTGTTACTAAAGATCAATTAATAGCAAGAATTTCTGATCCTTTTGGAGATATGAGGCATTCTGTTTTAGCTAAAAATAGTGGATATATTATAAATATTAATCAGGCGCCAATGGTGTATCAAGGAGATGCTATTTTTCATATTTCTACGAGGACTGAATGAGGAAAGTGAAATCTTTAAAGAAAAAAATCCGATAGAAAATGAATTCTATCGGATTTTTTATTGTTTGTTATTGCGAATAACTACATCATTCCTGGCATTCCGCCGCCCATTGGCATAGAAGGTGCGTCTTCTTTAATATCAATTAAAGCACATTCTGTCGTTAAGATCATTCCAGCAACAGAAGCAGCATTTTCTAATGCAACTCTAGTTACTTTCTTAGGATCTATAATTCCTGCTTTAAGCATGTCTACATATTTGTCGTTTTTTGCATCATAACCAAAGTCTTTTTTACCTTCTAAAACTTTATTGATAACAACAGAGCCTTCGCCACCTGCGTTTTCAACAATAATTCTTAAAGGAGCTTCAATTGCTTTGTTTATGATTTGTACACCAGTAGTTTCATCTAAATTATCTGTAGTAATTTTTTCTAAAACTTTTTTAGCGCGCACTAAAGCAACACCACCACCAGCAACAATTCCTTCTTCAACAGCAGCTCTTGTAGCGTGTAAAGCATCGTCAACTCTGTCTTTTTTCTCTTTCATTTCTACTTCAGAAGCAGCACCAACATATAAAACTGCAACTCCACCAGCTAATTTAGCTAAACGTTCTTGTAGTT
>JANQTQ010000004.1:0-11936 GCA_030731625.1 Polaribacter sp.
TTAAAAACAATAATTGTACTAAATTATAATAAGCATTGATTTGCAAACATAAAATCCTCACTACTTTTTAAGTAATGAGGATTTAGAGAAAAAATGGGGGATATCTTATTGCACTGTTAAATAAGTTCCTTTAAAATTTTGATTTAACACCATCATTTCTAAAGGTTTATTTTTAGAATTTCTTTTTACTTCTATGGATGCTTTTCCGTTTGCCATTTCTATAGATTCACTTCCTGTTGGTGTTCCTAAACTTTTCATGGTCTCTCCGCCAGATAAACATTGAAAATACACTCTGTTTTCATAATCTAAACAGCGTAAACCATTTTTATCAAAAGCAATTGCTGTAACTAAATAATTACCATTTTCTAAAACGGAATAGGATAGTTTTAAACCTTCTGCTTTTTGGTTTTTAGTAAATCTATAATTGATTACGAGCTTGTCTGAAACTGTCTTTCCATCAATAGTTTTTCCTGAAGAAACCAATGTGTTTTCACCTTCTCTAAATTGTAAATTCCAATTGAGTCCTGCAGCAGGAAATTCTTTTGTATTTCTGGTTTTTGTACCTAAACTTTTTCCGTTTAAAGACAATTCTACTTCGTTACAATTGCTGTAAACACTAACATCTCTGGCTAATCCTTGAGGTCCTTCGCGTTCTGTCCAAGTATGAGATTCTATGTACGTAAATGGGTCTTTGCTCCAGTAACTTTTAAAAACATAAAATGCATCTTTTCGGTTTCCAGCTCTGTCAACCAACCCTTTTTGATTCATATACGGAATCGCATTTTCTGGTCTTAAAGGTGTTCCGAAATCTTTAAAAGCCCATTGAATATTACCCACAAAAGTTGAGTCGTTTTCTGATATTCTTAAATGCCAATCAAATAAATCTACAATATAATTTTCGCTCCAATCGCCAATTTGCGCAATGTTTGCAACATCCGTTTGTACAATTGCTTCTTCCCAACCATCAGCCTGAATGGCTCCTTCGCCAGTAATTGGATTTTCTGTATGACGCCCAACATGACTAGAACCGCCATACTCTGCATGTAAAAATGATTTGTATTCTTTTTTGTATTGATCAATTGCTTTTTGATAACTTTTGTAGCTACCAGAATACCAACCAGACCAAATTGAGGGCGAGAATACATCTACAATATCAGAACCTTCATAATATTTTCTGATTGCAGTTTTTCTTGTTGGATCTAATTGATGAGATAAATCGTTTAATTCTGTTAAAAAAGAATTCATTTTTTCAATGTTTCCTCCGTCTTCAAAATCTGGCAACCAATACATTTCATTACCTAAAGACCAAATGATTACACTGGGTCTGTTGTAATTTTGGTTGATAATTTCTGTCAACATATTTTTTGTGTTGGTTTTCCATGTATCATTACCAACGCCACCTCTACACCAAGGCAATTCGTCCCAAACCAACAAACCTAATTCATCACAAGCTTTATAAATTTCTGGATCTTGAGGATAGTGCGCCAAACGCACAAAGTTGGTCCCCATTTCTTTAATCAATTCCATATCTGCTCTGTGTTGTTCATTGCTCATAGCAGCGCCAACTCCGGCATGTTCTTCATGTCTGTGCGTACCTCTTAATAACAATCGTTTTCCGTTTAAAAAGAAAGCACCATGGTCTTTAAATTCAAACCATCTAAAACCAATTTTATCAGAAATTTTATCTTTTTCGGCATTATTTTCATCTAGTAAAGAAACTTCAATCGTATATAAATTAGGGTTATCGGTATCCCATAATTTAGGATTTTTTATAGCATCAAAACTAATTTTTGCTACACCATTATCAACAGTAAAAGTGTTTTCTGCAACAATTTTATCCTCTTTATCTTTTAAAATAGCTTTTACTTTTGATGAAGTATTTCCATTTATTACAGAAACGGTACCTTCTAAAGTTGCGTTTTCTATAGATACTTTAGGGGTTGTATATTTTACATTTGCTAAATGTGTTTTTGGTTTTGATTGTAACCAAACATCTCTTGTAATTCCGCCAAATATAAAAAAATCTGATTGTTGCGATGGAATAACTTCTCGATCATAACTATTATCTACTCTTACAATAATTTCATTTTCACCAGATTTTAGCGCATCAGAAATATCAATCGTAAAACCGATATATCCTCCAATATGCGTTCCAACTTTGGTGCCGTTTACAAATATTTTTGATGTGATATTTACCCCTTCAAAATACAATTCGTAAATATTATTAGCGTTTATGTTTACATCAATAGTTTTTTTATACCAACTGCCACTTCTTCTGTATCCAGGATCTAAATCTGTTGCATCTAAACTATTCCAAGAATGAGGAAGGTTTATTTGTTGCCAATCTTTGTTCTCTATTGCTTCAGAAATTTGTTCTGTATCATTTTCTAAATACAACCAATTATTATTGATGTTTGTTTTAGTTCTTTCTGATGATTCAGCTATTTTATTAGATGAATTACAAGCTGTAATAATCAGCATTAAAACAAAAAGTAGCGTAAAGTTTGATACTATTGATTTTATTTTGTTTGTTGGTTTCATAAAATTAGAGTGCTTTTAACCTTAATAATGTTTCTAAATAATAATAATCTCCATATACAATTGGTTCGTCTATTTCATCTTTTTTAGGCCAATTGCCTGTGCTGTGTTTTAGAATAAACGGCGCATTAATGGTTGGTTCTAAAATGTATGCTGATGACTCTAAAGTTTCGATAATCTTTTTACTATACTCTAAATATTTTTGATTTTTTGTAAACTGATATAATTCAACAAAAGCAGAAGAGACTACCGTTGCGGCAGAAACATCTCTTGGAGCTTTTGGTATTGATGGATCGTTAAAATCCCAATACGGAATACCATCTGCTGGCAGATTTTTATGATTTAGATAAAAGTTTGCCGTTGCTTCTGCACGGTCTAAATACCTTTTATCATGCGTATATCTATATGCCATTGTAAAACCATAAATTGCCCAACCTTGACCACGTGCCCAAGAAGAAGAATCATTATAACCTTGGTGTGTAACCTTCAATCTAACAGTGCCGGTTTCCGGATTGTAATCTAGCACATGAAAGCAGCTGTTGTCTTCTCTAAAGTGATTTTTTAAAGTTGTATTTGCATGTTTTACAGCAATTTTATGAAAAGAAGAATCTTTAGAAATTTTAGTAGCTTCGAAAAGCATTTCTAAATTCATCATATTATCTATAATTACAGGAAAGTTCCAATTTTCTTTGTTAAAATCCCAAGAGCGGATGCTACCAACAGTGTCGTTAAAACGTGTGCTTAAAGTTTGTGAACTTTTGATAATAATATCTTTATATTCTTGATTGGTTTTATTGTGTTTTAAACCTTGTCCAAAACTGCAAAAAACTTTAAAACCCATGTCGTGTTCATTATAATTGAATTTTTCTTTTTCAATAAATGAAGTCCAATTTTGAGCTAACTCTTTATATTGATTGTTGTGGGTTAATTCATAAAGTTGCCAAAGATTACCTGCGTAAAAACCGCTTGTCCAATCTTTAGAAGGTACTTTGTTGATTTCATTTTTTAGTACCGAAAAACTTCTTGGAAAGGCTAAAGAGTCTGGTTTGTAATCTAAAAATTTATGATATCTAGTTTTTAGATTTTCTTCAGAATTAAAAGTTTTTTCTTGTTGTTTACAAGAAACGAATATACTTAGCGTTAAAAGTAGAATTGAAAAGTTGTATAATTTAGTATTCATGTTTTTTAGTTCAGTTTTATACGAAGTATAAATTTAGCTGTTTTAAAAGATTTACAAATCCTAAAAGAGGTATAAAAAAGTACAACCCTATGTTATTAAAGAGAAGAGATAAGAAAGTAAGTCTCTTTTTTAACAGATATTATTTTTTTGTGCAAAGATTTTGAGAAGTGATTTTTAAACTAGATTCATGACGTTTAGTTTAAAGAGTGTTTAAAACTTAGTTAACTATAAGTTTACTAAGGTATTTGATGAGGAAATATTGTTGTATAAAAAAAGGCGTATAACTTTTTACAAAGTATATACGCCTTCTAACTCAACTAATTCAAATAATAATTTTTATAAAGTTTAGTAACCAGGATTTTGTGTTAAATTCGGGTTTCTAATAATTTCATCGATTGGAATAGGAAATAAATAGTCTCTTGAAGCATCAAAGAATTTTGCTCCAGGTCCAACACCAGATTCTGTAGATACTTCAGATTCTAATCCATTAGATCCAAATACAGTAGCTCCCATTTTTCTTCTAGCGATGTCATACCATCTAGACATTTCATAAGCTAATTCTAATCTTCTTTCTTCTAAGATTAAAGTTCTTAATGCGTCTTTACCAGTTCCAGAAATATTAGCAGGAGAAGTGCTAGCTACATTACCATTTGTAACACCACCAGCTCTAGCTCTAGTTCTTACTCTGTTTACATATCCTTCTGCTTCAGCAGAGAAACCTAATTCGTTTGCCGCTTCAGCTGCAATAAGTAAAACTTCTGCATAACGAATCATCATATAGTTAGATTGAGAACCTCTCGTGTTTCCATCTTGTTGAGGAGCTCTAGTTGCCATATACATATATTTAGCAATATGAGGACGATTTACAGCTAATGGGTTTGAAGTAAAATTTGTATAATCTACCCAAGCTCCTTTTATATAAGCTGTATCATCTAAAGTAACTGCTCTTCTGTAGTCTTTAGCATCCCAAGTAGTATATACTTTAAGCGCAGGTACTTGTACAGACCATCCACCACCAGCAGATTTCGTTCCGTTTAAATATTGGTCATCACCTCTAATTCCTTGCATAGCTCCTTGGTAGTCTCTACCTTGATCTCCATTAGAAACACCTGTAAAGTCTAGTACAAAAATTGGTTCAAGAGAAGCGTCAACTTTTACACAGTCAAATAAATCTTGAAAATCTGGAGCTAAACCTAAGTTGTAAACTCCTTCTTTACTAATAACATCTTTAGCCTCGTCATAAGCTTTCTTAAAGTTAGCATCATCATATTGTGCCATTGTTAAATACACCAATGATAAAAATGAACTAGCAGCTGCTGCAGTAGGTAAAGCTCTTGATGTTCTTGTATTTGGTAAATTTAATTTACAATATTCGAAATCTGCAATAATTTTTGTGTAAACTGTAGCAACTGGAGTTCTTTCAGCAACAGAAGCATCACCTAATAAAGTGGTATCATCTAAATAAGGAATATCACCAAATTGTCTAACTAAATGAAAATATGTAAATGCTCTTGCAAAACGTGCTCTTGCTATTAATTCTTTTTTAGCTGTTTCATCTGCATTTTCTACAAAGGCACTTTTTTCAATAGCTTCATTTGCAGCTGCAATAATTTGATAGCATTTTTTCCAATAAGTGTTAGAACCACCACTAATTAAAGCATTATCTGCTTGAACTGTAAAGTCATCATGATCTACTCTTTCTTGTACACCAGTTCTTCCAATAGCCGTCATATCACTTCTAAATTCAAGTGCTTGCGCCATTTCTCTAGATAAAAAGTTTCTATGTACCATGTGCACATAGGCAGCATCAACAAAACCTTCAATTTGATCTAGGGTTAAATTCTTAAAATACTGTTCAGGGTTTAACTCTGTTTTAGGCTCTTCAATTAAATCTGAACACCCTATCATTGATAACCCTATTATCAACAAGTATATGTATTTATATGTTTTCATATTTCTTTGTTTTTATTTTTTTAATTAAAATTTGATGTTTACTGTAAAACTAACAGATTTAATTGTTGGGTAATTACCAAAGTCATGCCCTTTAACTACGTTAGTTTCACCTGTACTTTGACCACCACCACCAAAGTAGCTTACTTCAGGATCTAGTCCAGAATAGTTGGTAAAAGTTAATAAATTCTGAGCACTTAATGCAAGTCTAAGATTTTTTAAACCAATTTTCTCAGCAACATCAGTAGGTAGATTATAACCTAAAGCAATATTCTTTAATCTTACATAACTACCATCTTCAACAAAACGAGAAGAAATTTCTCTTCCTCTACTAGCAACTGCTTTAGGGATGTTTGAAGTTGTGTTTGTAGGTGTCCAAGAATCTAAAATTGCTTTAACAGAGTTTGAATCTCCATTGTATAATTGTACATTTGTAAGGTTTAAGATTTCTCCACCTTGAGAACCTTGAACAAATACATTTAAATCCCAGTCTTTGTACTTAAAGTTATTTGTAAGACCAAAAGTGAAATCTGGTGTTGGATCACCAATTATTTTACTATCATTAGTGTCAATAGCTCCATCAAAATTACCATCAGCGTCAGCTACATCAGTAAATAATGGGTCTCCAGCGCCACCTCCTGTTAAAAGAGCAGTTCCTGCTGGTAAGTTTGTTCCATCATATACACCTCTGTATTCAAGACCCCAGAAAAGACCTGCAGTTTCACCCTCTCTTAAGATATAAGTGTTTTTTCCAGAAAAATAACCTGGAGCTGCACTGTCAATAATATCTGTTCCACCAATTAATTTAACAACTGTATTTTTGTTAGTAGACCAGTTAAAGTCTGTAGTCCATGAGAAATTGTCAGTAGAAATATTTCTTGTGTTTACAGTGATTTCAAAACCTTTATTATTGATTTGACCAACATTACCATAACTTTCTACATTAGCTGCACCAAGGTATAATGGTGTACCAGTGTATTGTAAAAGTAAATCTTTAGTATCAATATTATAGTAATCAAGAGATAAAGAAACTTTATTTTTATACAAACCTAAGTCAACACCAATGTTTGTTTGGTAAGAAGATTCCCATTTTAAATCTGGGTTAGCTTGTTGTGCTAAAGAAACACTTGCATCTGTAGCAATTGCAGTTGCAGGAGTTACTTGAAGTTCTGCTAAAGATTGGTAAGCGCTAATTGCTTGGTTACCAGTAACACCATAACTTGCTCTTACTTTTAAGTTATTGATAGTTTCATTATCTTTTAAGAAATCTTCGTTAGATGCTTTCCATCCAAATGCTCCAGAAGGGAAGATTGCGTATTTATTATTTGCAGCAAAGTTAGAAGAACCATCTCTTCTTACTGTACCTGTTAATAAATATTTATCATCAAAATCGTAGTTTAAACGACCAAATTGAGATTGAATTTCACCTTCATTATAAGAAGAAGTTACTCTTCTAGTTTCTACGTGACCAGCAGCTAAATTCCAGTATGTAAAGTCATCACTTAAAAGGTTTTGTGTGTATGCAGAAAATCTTTCAGTAATTGTTTGTTGGTAAGATACACCCGCTAATGCAGTAAGTGTTCCTTTTCCAATTTCTTTAGTATATGTTAAATAGTTTTCATTTAATAAAGTAGTTCTTCTTCTACTAGCTAAACCAGCTCCTCCTGTAGTTAAGGTAAAGGTTTGTGGTTTAAAATATCCAACAGTTTCATTAAGTGTACTAAATCCAAAAGTACTTCTAAATGTTAAGTTTTCTATAACATCGTAGTTAGCATATAGGTTTGTTCTATATCTATCTGTTTTAGTTTCATTAATTAATTCACTTGCAACAGCATAAGGGTTTTCTACACCGTCTCCAACAGAGTTCAACGTAAAATTACCATTTGAGTCATATATACCTCTATCTGGCGTAAATCTAAAAGCTAAAGAAACAACATCATCACCACCACCATTAGCAGTTTCACCTGTTGATTGTGTAAGTACTCCATTTTTAGTTCCTCTACTTCCATAAAGGTTCATTCCTAATTTTAATTTGTCTGTTACTTGCGCATCAATGTTAGATAAGAAAGTTAAATTCACAAAATCAGAATTTATAATTATACCTTCTTGTTGAAAGTAGTTTGCAGAAGCATAGAAGTTTGCTTTATCTGTACCTCCAGAAAAAGAGAATTGGTGATTTGCAGTACTACCTGGTCTATAAATTAAATCTTGCCAATCTGTATCTACACCAGCGTATTGTGCATCTGTAGTGTATGTACCAATCATATTTCTATATGTTCTAAATTCATCCGCATTTAATAAATCTAATCTATTAGCAGTGTTTTGAACAGAATATGTAGAGTTTAATTCTACAACTAACGCACCGCTTCTACCTTTTTTAGTAGTTACCATTACAACTCCATTAGATCCTTGAGAACCATAGATTGCAGTTGCAGATGCGTCTTTTAATATTTCAATCGATTCAATGTCATTTGCTTGTGGCATGTTTGCACCAACAAATCCATCTACTACGATTAAAGGAGAGCTATTTGCACCAATAGAAGTATTACCTCTAATTTGAATACTAATAGGTGCTCCTGGCTCACCACCATTGTTAGATTGTACAACAACACCTGCTGCACGACCTTGAAGTGCTTCAGCCGCATTTAATACAGGAAACGCTGTTAATTCGTCTGCTTTAACAGATGATACAGATCCTGTTACGTCACTTTTTTTACGAGAACCATAACCAACAATAACAATTTCATCTAATTGACTTGCGTCTTCTTTTAAACTTACGTTAATAGTAGTTTTATCCGTTACTTTTATTTCTTGTTTTGCATAACCTATATAGCTAAATACTAGTATAGCTCCAGTTTTTGGAACAGTAATCGTATAGACACCGTCAAAATCTGTACTTGTACCTGTAGATGTTCCTTTTACTTGAACACTTACACCTGGTAAGGCACCTTTAGATGCGTCTTCTGTTACTTTACCAGTTACTTTTTGCTGAGCAAAAGTAAAAAGCGAAGCCAACAGAAAGAAGCAAGTGCTAATTTTTTTAATTGAGTTGTTTTTTAACATAAAATTTAATTTTTAAAAGATTTTAAAATGGTTGTTTTTATTGGTTACCCAAACTGGTAAACCAAAATTGGTTCGCCAAATATACAATTTTTATATATTATTTTATCTTATTTGTGTGTTATTTTGTCACTATTAATCATTTTTTTTTAAAAAGGGATAATTTTTAAAATAATTAACTCGGAATTAACATCTGCAAAGATTTTTTTGGGTATTTTTTTCTGTGATTTAAAAGTAAACTAATTGTATGTTTTAATAATCCTAAAGAGGGTGTAAAATTGTTCAAACCTAAGTATAGCTTGATTTTTTAGGGTGTAAAAAAGTGATAATTAAAATTCAGAAAACTTTTTAGCGTACTGAGAAGGTGTTTCTCCAAACTTTTTAAAGAAACATTTGCTAAAATATTTAGGATTTTTAAATCCAACTTTATAACTTATTTCAGAAATATTTATTTTTCCTTGTTCTAATAATTCTGCTGCACGTTTCATTCTAAAATGTTGGATAAAATCATTAGGAGTAAAATTAGACCACGCTTTTATCTTTACAAAAAGCATCGTTCTGCTAATACCTATTTCTGAGCAGAAGTATGGAATATCAAATTCTTCGTTAGAAATATTTGCTTCAACAATTTCTAAGGCTTTTTTGTACAGTTTTTCATCCAAAGAAGAAATAACAACTTCACTTTGTGTTATTAAATCGATACTAGAAAATTTTTCTTTTAATCGATTTGTTGTGTCAAGCAGGTTTTTAATACGAATTTTAAATTCGTCAACATTAAAAGGTTTGCTTATATAATCGTCTGCACCACTTTCTAAACCTTCAAGTTTATAGATGAGCGATGATCTTGATGTTAATAAGATGATTGGAATATGACTGGTTTTTATGTTTTTTTTAATTTCTGAGCACAACTCAGTACCCACCATAATTGGCATTATTACATCGCTAACAATTAAATTTGGAGTATATTTTATAGCCATATTCAAGGCAATTTTACCGTTTTCTGCTTCTAGAATATTGTAATTTTGTTTTAGTATGTCTTTCATAAACTTACGCAAAGGTTTATTATCTTCTACTAATAAAATGGTGTCTTTATCTCCGTCGTTTATTTTGTCTGCTAATTCATCTTCAAGAATAATTACAGGTTCATTTAGTTGTGTTACGTATTGTGAAACATCATCACTAAATTTAAAATCTTTTATAATTTCATCTTCATTTAAATGCGTTTTTCCTAGAGGAAGAATTACATTAAAAATTGAACCTATGTTATTTTTATTGTTTTTTACATCTAAGGTTCCTTTGTGAAGTATTACAATATTTTTTGCAATTGATAAACCTATTCCTGTTCCTTTATTATAATCGTTATCTGGTTTATTGTTGGTAGAAACTTCAAAAAAGCGGTCAAATATTTTTTCTTTATTTTCTGATGAAATTCCTACTCCAGAATCTTCTACAGAAATGATAATAGTATTGTTTTCTTGTTTTATTCTGATGTTTATAGCGCCGTTTTTAGGAGTGTATCTAAATGCATTAGAAATTAAATTATAAAAAACACGTTCTAATTTATAACGGTCATAATAAACTAGAATTTCATCTTCTGTGGTGTGAAAATGAAATTCGTAATCACCATCTTTTGCAAACTCTGTAAACGATAAAAAGATTTCTTTTAAAAATTTTACAATATTTCCTTCAGCAGCTTCTAATAAAAACAAATTGTTTTCTAGTTTTCTAAAATCCATCAATCTGTTTATTAATTGTAGCAAATGTTTGGCGCTATTATCTACCACTAATAATTTTTTATACATTTTACTACTTCCTTTGTAGTCTGTTAAAATGTTTTGTAAAGGACCTAAAATAAGCGTTAAAGGGGTTCTAAATTCATGAGAAATATTGGTAAAAAAATCTAGTTTTGCTTTATTGTTTTCTTCAATTTTTTCGTTTTCTAATTGCTCTAAATCTAATTGGTGTTTTAAACGAGTTTTAGATTTTAAAATAGAAATTAAAAAATAAAGTGCAAAAGCAATGATCAGAAAGTATCCAAAATACGCCCACCAACTTAGCCAAGGAGCAGGTTTAACGTGTATTTTTAAAGTAGTGGGTTTTTGATTCCAAATACCGTCATTATTTGCGCCTTTTACTTCAAAAACATACTCACCAGGATTTTGAATTGTATAAAAAGCCGTATTTTCTGTTGTGTAAATCCAATCTTTTTCAAGTCCTTTTAATCGATATTGATACGCGTTGTTTTTTGAGTTTATGAAATTGGGAATTGCAAATTGAATAGAAAAATTACCTTCTTTATATGATAGTAAAATTTTGTTTGTGAAACCAATTGTATTTTCTAGAATTTTTGAATCAGTAGTTACGTTTACAGATTTATTTTTTATTTTAAAATCTGTAATAAGTACTTGTGGTGCAAATAAATTAGAAGCAAAGTTGTTCGTATTAAAGGATGTTATTCCGTTGGGACCGCCAAAATAAAACTGTGAATTGCCAATTTTTAAACTAGCATTATCATTAAATTCATTACTAATTAAACCATCTTTTTGATTGTAGATCGTACTTTTTTTAGTTTCAATGCTGTAATTAATAATACCTTCATTTGTACTTATCCAAAGATTATTTTTAGTACCTTCTAAAACACTATGAATGTTAGTTATGTACCCTTTTTTACCCAAAATAGGCGATTTAATAAAAACAGAGTCTTGTAATTTGTATAATCCGTTTGCTTTTGTGCCCACCCAAATAACATTGTTTTTATCTTCAAATATTGCCGTAATATCTTCGCCAGATTGCACTTTGCTGTCGTAAAAATAACGCACTATTTTATTGTTTGCAGTTATTTTATTTAAGCCTCTTTGAGTACTTACCCAAACATTGTTTTTAGAATCAATATAAACAGCTCTTACCAAATTATTGGATAACGAATTATTGTCTGCTTCGTTATTTTTAAACGTAGTAATTTGTTTGTTTATAGCATTGTATTTAACAACGCCTAAGCCAAAAGTACCAAACCAGAAATTGTTGTCTTTATCTTTTTTGATAGCATAAACCGCCATTTTACTTAAATAATCACGAATTTCTTTAGTTTCTTGATTAGTATTAAACGTATTTGTTTCTAAATCGTACAAAGAAATTCCGTTATTAAAAGTACCAATCCAAAGCAAATGTTCATGAACAAACAGCGATTTTATATTATTATCAATTAAAA
>JANQTQ010000004.1:12036-28573 GCA_030731625.1 Polaribacter sp.
GCTATTTTTACTGAGACTTTTAGAATTGTTAATGTCATTTTTTAAATCAATTAAAATCTCTTTGTTTTTTAGAATATGTAATCCATTATAAGTACCAATCCAAAGTTGATTTTTGTCATCAAAAAGAAGTTTTCTAACATCGTTAGAAATTCTTTGCTGATGTTCGTCTGATAGAAAATTAGAGAGGAAGTTATTTGTTGATTTTAAAGAGAGCAAACCTTTATTTTTAGTAGCAATTAATAGATTTTGATTGCTGTCTTCTAAAAGATCTTGCACATAAATAGGATTTTCATTTCCGTTAAAATTTGTGTAATTGTAAAAAGTAAATTCGCCATTTTTTCTTCGGATGACTTTGCTTAAACCTGTAGTTGTACCAATATAAATTGAGTTGGTTTTGGTTTTTAAAATGGATGTAATTTGATTTCCAGCAAGGCTTTTTTTATTAGTTTCTTCATTTAAAATTGTAATAAATGAATCTGTTTTTTTAGAGTAAATAGAGAGTCCGTTAGATGTGCCAATCCAAATTTCGTTTGTATTTATTTCTTTCAGCGTCCAAATGGTATTATTGCTTAAAGAATTGTTTTTATTGTTGTGAAAATAGTTCGTAAACGTGTCTTTTTTTGGGTCGTATTTATTTAATCCGTTGTAGGTTCCTATCCAAATAAAACCTTCTGAATCTTCTAATATTGATAAAATATCGTTGTTACTAATTGAGTTTTTATCCTCAAAGTTATTTCTGTAAATTGTAAAAGAATTGCCATCATATTTATTTAAACCGTCTCTTGTTCCAAACCACATTTGTCCTAATTTATCCTGATGAATTGCAAGCACAGAGCTTTGTGACAATCCATCTGAAGTAGCAATATGATTAAATTGAATTTCATTCGTTTGAGAAAAACTAATAAAATTATTTAACAAAAAAAGAAAATATAAGAGCAGCTTTAACTTCATAAATACCTATTTGTGCAATCTGTTTTTTAATTGATATTGATACAAAGAAGGTATTTCTTTTAGCTCTTTATTTGTAAATTCAATATACGAGTTTGGTTCATAATTTATAGTAAAAGGATGATTGCCATGAACGCCAATGATTCTTGCAAAAGGGCCATCATCCATACCGTTTAAAAGAATTGGTTCGCTAAAATTCATGTTTCCTAAAATGCTTACTTCAATATTCCAAAAAGTACTAAAAGCGCCATGAGATGGTTTCCAATACCCTGCACCTCCGCCGGCAAAAAGAGGATAACTTTTATCTTGATTAGGTGTTAAGTGTACTTTTATATTGTCAAATAAATTTTGATGGTTGGCACCAGAGTGTTGGTCTAAAACCGGATTTACAAAAACCTCGCAATTTAAATACACGTTTTTTGTAGAAAAAGTATTAAAACTTAAAGGATGAACAGCATTATTATAAACTTTTATATTCTCTGCCAAAACATTATGAACGCCAGCCATTGCCACCGTATAATGTGCAAGATTTGTTCCTTGTGTTGTAATATTTTTAATGGTAACATTTGCAATTTCTTCGGTTAAAACACCACTATCTGCATTTTCAATTACGATATTATGCACCCAACTATTAAAAACTCGGGTTAGATAAATTCCGTTATTTCCTGGTTCTACATGATGCGCAACCCTTGGACTTGCAGGAAAAGTTAACTTTAGATGTTCAATTCCAACTTCTTTTAAATGTTTCCATTCAGCCAGTTGTGCTTTGTAATTTGGTTTGATATCAATTGTTAAAGGCGATTTTATGGTAATCTTGTTTTTTTTGATTGATGTAATTTCAACTTGTTGTGTTACCAAAGGTAAATCTGGAAACATCCAGTGATGAGAACCTATTTTTACATTTGCACCCTGATACAATTCAGAGATAATTTCTCCTTTTTCGCCATCTTTATTAAAAATTTGTAAAACTAAAACAGCACCCGTTTTTAGTTTTGATGCGTCTTCAACTTCAAAAGTAAATTCGCCTTTTTTCCCTTTACGAACAGATGCAAAAACGTTGTAGGGTTTTTCATATTCTTGTAAATACGACTTTACTCGAACCCCAGGAACTCGTGTCCAAATAAAGCCTCCTGTCCAAGCATATTGAGAAAAAGCCAAGTCTATGTTATGTTCTTTTTCACGTTGTCTTTTATCAAATTTGATGAGATATTCGCGTAATTCCTGCAAATCTTCTGGGTCTTTCACATACATTAAAGGTCTTGGAAAATAAATTTCTGTACCCATTTTTCCTGTTCCAGCCCCGCGTAAAACAAAATTGCTTCGTTCTATATAAATTATTTCACTAATTATAATTTTTCCAACAGGTAATTGTAAAATTACATTTCCTTCAACTTTATTGGCGGCATTTATTGCTTTTATTAAGTTTTTAGAATCGTCTAAATCATCATTTGCAATTACGCCAAAATCGGTTGCTAAAATAATTGCCCCGGTTGTATTTGGTATTTCTTTTTCTCCAGATTGATAACCAGCGTAACTAAAATCTGGCATATAATTTTGATTGATAGTTTCTTTATCAGAAATAATTTTAGGAATTTTTTGGGCTAATAAACTGCATCCAAAACTTAAAATAGAAACCAGTAAAAGAGTTTTTTTTAATTTCATAAAATTAATATTTTAAGGATTATATGCTACATTTTCTTTGATAAGAATATCAATAGGAAGATGAATTTTAGGTTTTGGTATTTTATTATGAATTAAATAATCTGTTAATAACCGAATAGATTCGTACCCTTGATCAAATGGTTTTTGAGAGATTAAAAAAGAGACAGTATCGTTTAATAAACACGCTATATTTTGTGGAGTATTATCAAATCCTATTAAATTAATATTTTTTAATAACGCAGGCTCCGTGCTGTCAACTACTGTGTAAATTCTACTAGAGGGTACAAATATTCCTTTAATTTCTGGATGATTTTTTAAATAAGTATTTATTTTTTCTTTGGTTTCTTCAAAGTTATTTAAATTATCAATTTTTAAATTTTGCGTTTTAGAATTGATGTTATTTTTTATAAAATAATCTTTAAAACCCTCCATTCTATTAGAAACAGCATTGTTTTTGGTGATGTTATGACTAGATTGTATAATTAAAAATTCTGTTGCATTTCTATTGTTAAGATGCATTAATTTGCCTGCGATATAACCTGCAGAATATGAATCTTGGCCAACATAAGTTATATTTTTAAAGTCTTTAATATCAATATTTAAAAATAAATAAGGGATGTTTAATTCTTCTAACTGAGCTATGATTTTTTCCGTTTCTTCAGAAAAATTTGGCACCATAATTACGGCCGTTGGTTTTGTTTCTAACAAGGCTTTAAACGCATTAAAATAAGATTCTTGATCGTATTGGTTGTAAGAAAAACTATTTACTTGCACACCAAAACTTTTTACATCTGCTGCTGCTTTTAAGATTCCTAAATTGGGTAATTTCCAAAATAGGTCTGCTTCATTATATTCCGGAATTAATACAGATATAAGGTGTTTGTTTTTCATGGCAAGCGCACTTGCTACAGGATTTACGCTAAAATTATGAAAATCAAGAATTTTCTTAACCTTAGCCTCTGTTTTTTTAGAAACACCACCTCTATTATGTATAACTCTATCTACAGTTCCTTCAGAAACTTTTGCCTCTTTGGCAATGTCTTTTATTGTAATCATATTTTTAATAAATAAACAGAAGTTGTTTTTCGGTTTTTGTATAATCTATGTTTTACAAAAAACATCTTCTACTTAATTTGATGCAATTTAGGTAAAAAAAAGTAATTGTGTGTGCGTACACGAAATATTTTGTTATATTTGTGTGTGCGTACACGAAAAAAATGCGTAAAAATATTTTTATAATTAAGAAATAAGAACAACATGAGTAAAACAATTGTATTAACTGGGGCAGGAGGTGTTTTATGTAGCACTTTAGCATTGGCATTTGCAAAACAAGGAAATAAAGTAGCTGTTTTAGATTTAAGAAAAGATGCGGCAGATAAAGTTGCAAACGAAATTATAAAAGCAGGAGGAATCGCTTTAGGTGTTGCTGCAAATGTTTTGGAAAAAGACTCTTTAGTAGAAGCTAAAAAGGTGATAAATGCCGCTTTTGGTAAAGTTGATATTTTAGTGAACGGTGCTGGCGGAAATCATCCTTTAGGAACCACTTCTAACCCGTATTTAGAAGCTGCAGATTTAGCGAATAAAACAGAGGGATTTAAAACTTTTTTTGATTTAGATGTAAACGGAATTCAGTTTACTTTTAACTTAAATTTTATTGGAACTTTATTGCCAACACAAGTTTTTGCTACGGATATGGTTGGTAGAGAAGGATGTAATATTTTAAATATTTCATCTATGAATGCATTTACACCCTTAACAAAAATACCTGCTTATAGTGGTGCTAAAGCAGCCGTTTCTAATTTTACACAATGGTTAGCAGTTCATTTTTCTAAAGTAGGAATTCGTGTAAATGCATTGGCGCCTGGTTTTTTCTTAACGGATCAAAACAGAAGTTTATTAACAAATGCTGATGGAAGCTTAACGCAAAGAGGTCAACAAATTATTGATCAAACACCAATGGGACGTTATGGAGAGCCAGAAGATTTAATTGGTACAACATTGTTTTTGTGTGGTGAAGGTGCAAAATTTGTAACAGGTGTGGTAGTGCCAATTGATGGCGGATTTGCAGCATATAGTGGAGTTTAAAAAAAAATAAAAATGAGACAAAATTTAGAACAAACTTGGCGTTGGTATGGACCAAATGACCCAGTTTCTTTGTTAGATGTAAAACAATCTGGAGCAACAGGGGTTGTTTCTGCATTACATCATATTAAAAATGGTGAAGTTTGGACTGTTGATGAAATCAATAAAAGAAAAGATGTAATAGAAAGTGTTGGTTTAACGTGGTCTGTAGTAGAATCTGTGCCAATTCATGAAAATATCAAAACAAAATCTGGTAATTATAAATTGTATATCGATAATTACAAGCAAACATTATTAAATTTAGGTGCATGCGGAATCGACATCGTTTGTTATAATTTTATGCCAGTTTTAGATTGGACAAGAACCAACTTAGATTACGAAGTTTCAGATCAATCTACTGCTTTACGTTTTGAAGCTGCTGCTTTTGCTGCTTTTGAATTGTATTTATTAAAACGTCCTGGCGCAGAAAATGAGTATTCAGATAGTCAAAAACAAAAAGCTGCTGAGTTTCTTAAAAATTCATCCGAAGAAGAACAAAAAAAATTAATCAGAAATATTATTGCAGGCTTGCCTGGAGCTGAAGAAGGTTATTCTTTAGAAGAATTTAATACCATTTTGGCAACCTATACTAATGTTGGACCAAAAGAGTTAAAAGCAAACTTGTTTTCATTTTTATCAGAAATTATTCCATCTGCAGAAAAAGCAGGTGTTTTAATGTGTATTCATCCAGATGATCCTCCTTTTCCAATTTTAGGATTGCCAAGAGTTGTAAGTACAGAGCAAGATATTGTTGATTTATATGATGCAGTAAAATCGCCAAACAACGGGTTAACTTTTTGTACAGGGTCTTTTGGTGTAAGAGCAGATAATGATTTAGCAGGAATGATAGAGCGTTTGGGAGATCGAATTCATTTTATCCATTTACGAGCTACAAAACGTGATGCTGAAGGTAATTTTCATGAAGCAGATCATTTAGATGGTGATGTAGATATGTTTGCAGTTATGAAAGCGTTGGTTTTAGAACAACAAAAAAGAATTGCAGCTGGCAGACAAGATATACGAATGCCTTTTAGACCAGATCATGGTCATAAAATGCTAGACGATTTAAAGAAAAAAACAAATCCTGGGTATTCTGGAATTGGAAGATTAAGAGGTCTTGCAGAATTACGTGGACTTGAGTTAGGAATTCGAAGAAGTTTATAAATTTATATCAGAAAGATTAAAAATCCTTCAGAAAAATCAAACCATTTTAGTTGGTTTTAAACTGTAATTACAAATGAACAATCAACCTTTTATAAACGATAATTTTTTACTTGAAAATAATACAGCCAAAAAACTGTATTATGATTTTGTAGCACATTTACCCATCATCGATTATCATAATCATTTATCGCCAAAACAAGTTGCCGATAATAAAACTTTCAACACAATAACCGATTGTTGGTTGAGTGAAGATCATTACAAATGGCGTGCGATGCGTGCAAATGCCATTCCCGAAAAATATATTACTGGGAATGCAACCGATCAAGAAAAGTTTTTAAAATGGTCGGAAACTGTGCCTTATGCAATGTGCAATCCATTGTATCATTGGACGCATTTAGAATTGAAACGTTATTTTGGTATTGATTCTTTGTTGAATCCAAATTCGGGAAATATCATTTATAATACTGCAAATGAGCAATTAAATTCCCCAGGATTTTCTGCGCAGGGTTTGATAAAAAAAATGAATGTTGAGGTAATTTGCACCACAGATGATCCTTCGGATAGTTTAGAATTTCATCAAAAGGTATGTAATGAAAGTCATTCATTTAAAATGTTACCAACGTTTAGGCCAGATAATTTTATGGCTATTCAGCATCAAGATTTTGTAAAAAGAGTGGAAAAACTTTCTGAAGTTTCAAAAACGAACATTCAAAATTTTGATGATTTACTATCGGCTTTAGAAAATAGAATAGATTTCTTTCATTCTTTAGGAGGAAGATTATCAGATCATGGTTTGGCACAATTACACGCAATTGATTTTACAGAATCAGAACTGAATGCTATTTTCTCTAAACGTTTTTCAGAAAAAGAAATTTCAGATCTAGAAGCTAAGAAATTTCAATCTGCGGTATTATTTAACTTGGCTAAATTGTACAACCAAAAAGGATGGACAATGCAATTACATTTAGGACCTATCAGGAATAATAATACTCGATTGGTAAATTTAATTGGAAATGATGCAGGTTGCGATTCAATAAATGATTTGGAACAAGCAGCAGGATTAGCTTATTTTTTGAATAATTTGGAGGTTGAAAATAGTTTACCAAAAACAATATTATACAATTTAAATCCTAAAGACAATGAAGTTTTTGCAACGATGGCTGGCAATTTTCAAGACAGCAGTATTGCAAGTAAAATTCAGTGGGGATCAGGTTGGTGGTTTCTAGACCAAAAAGACGGTATTGAAAAACAATTAAACACACTTTCTAATATGGGTTTAATTAGTCGTTTTGTAGGAATGTTAACGGATAGCAGAAGTTTTTTATCATTTCCAAGGCATGAATATTTTAGAAGAGTTTTATGCAATGTAATAGGTACGCAAATTGAAAAAGGAGAATTACCAAACGACCTGCAATGGATAGGTGGTATGGTTGCAAATATTAGTTATTACAATGCTAAAAACTACTTTAAATTTTAAATTAAAAAAATGAAAAAAAATGGATAAAACAACTCAAAAAGTAGGTACTTATAGATATCGAATATTAGGACTTCTAATGTTTGCAACTACTATAAATTATTTTGATAGAAGTATTATTGGGGTTTTGGCGCCAACATTAGAAAATATGTTTGGTTGGACCAATGCCGATTATGCAAATATTATGATTTCATTTAAAATCGCTTATGCACTAGGTTTGTTGTATATGGGAGGTTTAATTGATCGTTTAGGAACTAAAAAAGGATATATATTATCTATTGCCATTTGGAGTGTTTTTGGAATGTTACATGCCTTAGTTAGACCAGGATTTAGTGTCATTGGTTTTGCTGCAGCACGTTTTGGTTTAGGTTTTGGTGAAGCGGGTAATTTTCCTGCAGCTATTAAAACTACAGCAGAATGGTTTCCAAAAAAAGATAGAGCATTTGCAACAGGATTATTCAATGCCGCAACCAGTGTTGGTGCAATTGCTGCACCTTTTGTAGTGGGTTGGATTGTGCATGAAGATGGAACAAACTGGCAAATACCTTTTTTAATTACAGGAGCGCTTAGTGCTATTTGGGTATTTTTATGGTTTAAAATGTATAAAAAACCAGAAGTACATCCAAAGGTTTCTAAAGAAGAATTGGCTTACATCACAAGTGATTCAGTTATTGAAAACGAAGATAAATTACCTTGGAAAAGTGTTTTAGGAAAACGTGAAACTTGGGCTTTCGGATTGGCAAAAGTAACCGATGCGGTTTGGTGGTTTTATCTATTCTGGGGAGCAAAATTTTTGGCGGATACTTTTCAGGTTGATATTAAAAACATCGCATTACCATTTTTTGTAATTTATATTTTAGCCGATGGTGGAAGTATCTTTGGAGGATATCTTTCTGGAGCCTTAATGCGCAAAGGATGGTCAATTAACAAAGCAAGAAAAATCACCTTATTAATTTGTTCTATTATTATTCTTCCTGTGAGTTTTGTGGCATTTACCGAAAGTAAATGGGTTGCCATAATTTTAATTGGGATGGCAGCAGCAGGTCATCAAGCTTGGTCTGCGAATATTTTTACCTTAGTTTCTGATGTGTTTCCCAAAAAAGCAACAGCATCTGTTGTTGGCATAGGAGGAATGATTGGTGCCGTAGCAGGTATAATTGCCGATTTTGCTTTAGGATCTGTATTAGATTCCGCTGGTAATAATGGTTATTTCTGGGCGTTTTTAATTGCCGGATTTAGTTATGTAATTATTTTAGGTTTTGTACATTTATTAATGCCTAAAATGACTCCATTAGATGAAAATTTAAATAAAATTTTAGAGTAAATAGATTTATCAATAATTAAAATACCCTCAAACAAGTTAACTACTGTTTGAGGGTATTTTTATGGTTGAATATTTTTAATAAATTACTTATTTTCTATGAGTAATCGTTCATTTTATTTTTTCTAAAAATCTGATAGGTTAAATTCAGGTTACAAGTGCAACTTCTAGGATTTATAAACTTCAACAATCAATTTAAAACATAATATATTGCACGGGTTTTTTTAGAACATTTAAATAGTGTTTTTCTCCACAATTTAGCATAATTTTTTATTCTACATTTATTCTATGTTTTTGTTTTTCTATTCTCTTAATTTTTTTTAGAATATCAAATAAACTTAATTTTAAACTTCTGTGTTCTAACAGATGGTTTTTCATTAAAATGATAAGTTTTACATGTTCATCTTTATAAGCATCTTCCTCGTCTTTTGCATGCTTAACTTCATCAACAAGGATCACAAGTTTTTTTTCATGAGCTTTAACCAACTTCATTAAATTGTCATTCTCTTTTTTAGCATCACTTAATGTTTCAATAATTGTATTACATTCAGCAACTCCTTTAAAATCTATTAATTCAATGGTATTGCATTTTATTAAATCAACAAAAAAGTGATATTCATCTTTTAAAAAGTCTAATTCTAAAAGCCATTCTTTAGAATCGTGATGAATTTCTTCTATACTTAACCATTTTATAAAATGTGTTTTTACTTGTGTTTTTTTCATAATATTTATTTTTATACTGATTAAACAAATGGAATTCTACTTTTTTAAAAATTAGAATGCTTTAAATTTTTAAAACACTTTCTAGATAATGAAAAAGTTTATTTTTAAAGCTTGTGCATTTCATAAAATAATCATGTATTTTTTCATCTAAATCATCATGGCTTTTTATAAAATAATTATCACAAAACAAATCATCGCATTCAATTTTGTTAGAAATAGAGTTTGAGTGTACATTAATTTCTACAAGTAATTCAAAAGCTTCATTCTCTATTAATTTCATTTCTTGCTTATAATTTTCTAACGTTTCTAATAAATTAGTAACACTTGTATTGTAAATGGATGCTTTTATTAGATTTTGATAAAATTTATATTCGATAATTTCTTCTTCTATTTTAGTTTTATTTTGAAGCATATTATACTGTAATTCTTCAATAGATTTTCTGTCATTAAAGCTCTGATAATTGTTTGTTGCTTTCATCTTAATAGGTTTTAATTAAATTATAACTCTTTACTCTTTAAGAAATCGACTCTTTTATTTATCTGATATGCTTTAGTATTTCTAGTAAACATTAAAATTGAGCCACAAATTTTTCAAGGGGAAGTTGGTTTGGCCTACTTTGTAAATAGACGCTAAATGGCTTTTTTTTAATTAGCAATTTTGCTTATCAATCATCTTTAATTTTATGAAGAAGATGTAAATGATAAAAGAAACTGCGTTACATTTTTACTTAATGAGTTCGTTTCCATTTAAATAGTTGATATAAAAACACTTAAAATTAGCTTATCATTATCTATAAAACTATGATAATTATCAGTTTTTGGCATCAATATTTTTTTAAAAAGTAAGAGTATAGCATGATAAACTCACTCATCTGTAATTTAGAATTCTTATTTTTTTAAAAAAAAGAGGATAATGAGTACAAATAAAAGAACTGTTTTATGAATTAACAGGATTGTTTTTAATTGAATTTCATCTTGATTTTTATCGTATATTTGAAAACCAAGATTGGTTAACCAATTATAATTATGAAAAAAAGTATTTTTTTTACAGCAGTTTTTTTCTTGATTTTTCAAGGAATTTCGAGTCAAGTTACTTTAATAGCCAATGGTTCTGGTGATACTTATGAATTAATAAATGCAGCTTTAGCAAATCCTGGTAGAGATGTTGTTGAAGTTCCAGATTGTGGGCACACAAGTTTTGGTAGACACATAGATGAGATTTTTGATGCAGAATTAAACAAAAATGTATTTCAATTTTATGCACATGTTGACCAAGACAATGATCGATGTCAAAATTTTGATAGACAAAGAACAGAGATTAAAACGTATGACGGTTCTCCAGAAAACTTAAAAGCAAATATTGCCGAAACAGTAGTTTATAAATGGAAGTTTAAATTGAGCGACACTTTTAAAGCATCTTCTAATTTTACACATATTCATCAAATAAAATCTGTTGGTGGCGCTTACGAATCCATACCAATGATTACATTAACTTTAAGAAAATCTAGTCCAGATAGAGTAGAGTTGCGGTATGCACCAATGTTATCTCAAAGTACACTAAAAACGGCAGAATTAGATTTGTTTAGAGGCAATTGGGTAGAGGTTTATGAAAAAATTACTTTTGGAGATTCTGGTAGTTACCAAATCGAAATTAAAAATATAGCAAGTGGTCAGGTTATCTTTGAGTACACTAATAATGCTATTGACATGTGGCAAGATGGCGCAGGATTTGCAAGACCAAAATGGGGAATTTATAGAAGTCTTATTAATAAACAAGATTTACAAGATGAAATTGTAAAATTTGCAGATTTTAGTATCGAAGAAATTACAGGTTCGCTTTCTGTTGATGATTTAAAAAAAAAGGCAGATAAGATAGTTTTATATCCAAACCCAGCATCCAAAGAAATAACTTTTGAGAATGCAAATTCAGAAAATTATGATACAGTTAAATTTTATGACAATGTAGGTAGAGAAATTGTTATTAAACAAGAAGTATATCAAAATAAATTAAACGTCTCTCAGCTTTCTAAAGGATTGTATTTTGTAGTTTTCAAAAAAGATACCATAACCACAAAAGTGTTAAAGTTTGTTGTGAAATAATTGCATGAATTTAGCTAGTAAACCGATCTAAAATTTTCATGACAGCAACGCCATTTTCTATAGAACAAGGATTTGTCTCTTTTCCTAAAAAGAAATTTACAGTTTGTTCAATCATTGGTTGTTGAATGTGAATTGGGTTTTTAAAACTAAAAACTTCGCTTTTTTGGGCTGTCGATAAGAGTACATTTTCTCCGTAAAAAGAAAAAGTAATTGTCCCTTTTTCACCATAGATTTTGCACTCATCTTTTACCTCTTTTTCGGTAGAATTAAAGTTCCAAATACCTCTAAATTGCACTCCATTTTTAAATTCAATAATTCCGTTAACAAGATCATCCACTTTGTTGTTTAATACCGATGTTGAAAATCCTTTTGCTTTTTTATATTCGCCAAAATAATACAACATTAAATCTATTTGATGCGGAGCAATATCATGAAAATAACCGCCACCAGAAATTTCTGGTGCTAATCGCCAATTGGTTTCTGTTTTAGCTATAACATTATTGTTTTTAGATTGAAGAATTTGAATGTCTGCAAATAAAATTTTACCAATGATATTCGTGTCAATTAGTTCTTTTACTTTTTCAAAAGCAGGTAATTTTCTTCTATAATGTGCTACTACAAGTTTGTCTTTTTTATCTACTAGTGCCAATAACTCTACTGATTCAGCATAGTTTAAAGTCATAGGTTTTTCTAGGTATACAAACTTTTTTACAAGTAAACATTTTTTGGCAATTGCTAAATGAGTAGCGGGCGGAGTGGCAATATATACGGCATTTATTGAGTCATTTTTTAATAATTCATCCACAGAATTATACCAAAAAGGTACCTGATGTCTTTGGGCAAAATCTTTTGCTTTTTCGGCATTTCTTCTCATTACCGCTAGCAATTTAGAGTTTTTAACTTTTTGAAAAGCGGGTCCGCTTTTTATTTCTGCAACATCTCCACAGCCAATAATTCCCCAATTAATTGTATCCATTTTATAAAATAATTTTTAGCATTTTAGTAATAAATATCACTTACAATTTCTCGTAATAATTTTTCATCATTTGGTAACTTTCCTTTTTCTGTATCCGTACCAATTATGCGGCATAAAATTCGTCTAAAATCTTCGTGTCTAGGAAATGATAAAAAGCTACTAGAACCTATTAACATGCCAACAAAACAGCTTCATAGATCTTGGTTAGAAAGCGTTTCTATTTGTTTTGTAATAGAAAATCTTCTGAAAGAAATATATTCATTTTTTTAAAAATAATTGTAGCAATTAATAAGATACGTAAGTATTTCAAAGATACAAAGTTCTATTATTTTTAATTTCAAAAGAAACATAATTTTCGTCAAAACATTTTTTTTATAATTACTTGTATTAAATTAAATAATTAGTAATACATTTACATACCGGAACAGAACAGAATGAAAAAAGAAGTAATATCATTAGCGATTAATCATCAAAGCGATATACCAAAATATCAGCAATTGGTGAATGCAATAAATGACGCTATTGCAGAAAATCTCTTAGAAAAAGGAGATGCTTTACCTTCTGTAAATACTATTTGCACATCAAATAAGGTTTCAAGAGACACCGTATTTAAGGCATATTCAATTTTAAAAGAAAACGGAGTTATAGAATCTGTGCCCAATAAAGGGTATTATGTAGCCAATGAAACTAAAAAAGTGCTGTTACTTTTAGATACTTTTAAGGCGTACAAAGAAGTTTTATACCACTCATTTGTAAATAATTTACCAAATAATATTATTACCGATGTTCAATTCCATCACTATAATATAGATAATTTTAAAACAATTTTAAACAATTCTAAAGGCAAGTACTATAAATATATTGTGATGACTTTTGATCATAATGACGTACCTGCTGTTATTTCTGATATTGATGCCGATAAATTATTATTAATCGATTGGAGCGTACATTCAAATTCTACCAATAATTATGTGTTTCAAGATTTTGGTAAATCTTTTTTTGAGGCTTTAAAAGATGCTACAGATGCATTTAGAAAATATAAGGAACTTGTTTTTTTGTATCCAACGTATACATTTCATCCAAAAGAAACCATTACGTATTTTAAAGAATATTGTAATTTATTTCAGTTTAAGTATAAGATTGTTACAAACCCAAAATTGTTTTTATTAAAAAAGAATACAGCATATATAAGCACTAGCGATAGAATGTTAGGTGTTTTTTTAGAGGAATGTAGAAACAAGAATTTTGAACCTGGTGTTCATGTAGGTTTTCTATCTTATAATGAAACCCCAATGAAAAAATTTATTTATAAAGGTATTTCTGTTATTTCAACAGATTTTAAAGAAATAGGAACCAAAGCGGCAGAGTTTGTAATGCAAGATATGCCAATGCAACATTATGTACCCACAACAATAACATTAAGAGAATCATTATAATGAATTATTATTTAGGATTAGATATTGGGAGTTCTTCTATAAAAGCGGCTTTGGTAGAAGTAGAAACGGGAAAGAGTTTAGGAGTTGTACAAGAACCTAAAGAAGAAATGGGGATGTTTGCTCAGAAAAATGGTTGGGCAGAACAAAAACCAAATGATTGGTGGTTGCATATCTGCAACGCCATTACCAAACTTAAAAAAGAGTATAACGTTAGTAGAACTCAAATTAAAGGTATTGGTATTTCGTATCAAATGCACGGTTTGGTGTTAGTTGATAAAAAAGGAAATCCGCTTCGTAAAAGTATTATTTGGTGCGATAGTAGAGCGGTAGAAACAGGAAACCAAGCTTTTAATGAAATCGGAATTGAAAAATGTGCGTCACATTTATTAAATTCTCCGGCGAATTTTACAGCATCCAAATTAAAATGGGTACAAGAAAATGAACCAGAAATCTATAATCAGATTTACAAATTTATGTTGCCTGGAGATTATGTGGCGTATAAATTTTCAAACACAATAAATACCACAATTTCAGGATTATCAGAAGGCATTTTCTGGGATTTCAAAAAAGATACTATTGCAGATTTTCTATTAGAATATTACGGAATTGATCAAAGTTTAGTTCCGGATATTGTAGACACTTTTGGTGTTCAATCTTTAGTAGATGAAAAAGGAGAACAGGAAAGCGGTTTAGCAGCAGGAACTCCAATTTATTACAGAGCAGGAGATCAACCAAATAATGCATTGTCATTAAACGTATTTAATCCGGGAGAAGTTGCAGCAACTGGCGGAACATCTGGAGTTGTCTATGCAGTTACAGATAGTTTATCTGCTAAAGAAAGCTCACGAGTTAACAATTTTGCACACGTAAATTATCAAAAAGGAGCAGATCCAAGAATTGGTAAATTATTGTGTATCAATGGCGCAGGAATCCAATATCGTTGGTTGCTAAATAATCTAGCCGTAAATTCTTACGAAGAAATGAATAATTTGGCATCAGAAATCCCTGTAGGGTCAGATGGCGTTTGCCTAATTCCTTTTGGTAATGGCGCGGAACGCATGCTAAATAACAAAGAAATTGGCACTCGAATTGTAAACATGAACCTCAATAATCACCATAAAGGACATATGTGTAGAGCAGCGCTAGAAGGCATCGCTTTTTCATTTGTATACGGAATGGAAATCATGAAATCAGACGGAATTCAGCCAACGGTGATGAGAGCAGGAAACGATAATTTGTTTCGTTCAGAAATTTTCGCGAACACTGTGGCAACTTTAATCGAGCAAGAAATCGAAATTTACAATACAACAGGAGCCATTGGAGCAGCAAGAGCGGCAAACTTGCACAAAGGTGATTTTGAAACTTTCGGAAAAGTAATTATGGACAACGATCACGTAATGACTTTTATGCCGTTTAAAGACAAAAAACCATATTTAGAAGCCTATAACAACTGGAAAAAAGAGTTAGAACTGATATTAAATAAATAATTTTTGGGCGTTCCCTAAAAAGGTCGGGCTTTACATTCCAATCTTTTTATTCGTACCTCATAAAAAGGATTTCCACTGCAATCCCTAACGCAAAGCAGCACAATTAAACAATTAAACAATATTAAATAGTATCAAAATGGAATATTTTAAAGGAATCAACAAAATACAATTCGAAGGAAAAGAGTCAGACAATCCAATGGCTTTTAAATACTACAATCCAGAACAAGTAGTTGCAGGTAAAAAGATGAAAGACTGGTTTAAATTCTCAATCGCATATTGGCATACATTCTGTGGTCAAGGAGGAGATCCTTTTGGACCAGGAACACAAAGTTTTGGTTGGGACAAATCTACAGATGCAGTGCAAGCAGCAAAAGACAAAGCAGATGCAGCCTTTGAATTTATCAACAAAATGGGATTTGATTATTTCTGTTTTCACGATTACGATTTAATTCAAGAAGGAGCAACATTTGCAGAATCGGAAGCAAGATTAAATACCATTACAGATTACATCAAAGGGAAACAAGCAGAAAGCGGCGTGAAATTATTATGGGGAACAGCAAACTGTTTTTCTAATCCACGTTACATGAACGGAGCATCTACAAATCCAGATTTTAATGTAGTGGCAAGAGCAGGAGGTCAAGTTAAATTGGCTTTAGATGCAACGATTAAATTAGGTGGAGAAAACTACGTATTCTGGGGAGGAAGAGAAGGTTACATGTCTTTACTAAACACAGATATGGGACGTGAATTAGATCACATGGCTCAGTTTTTAACGATGGCAAGAGATTACGCAAGAGCACAAGGATTTAAAGGAACGTTCTTTATCGAGCCTAAGCCAATGGAACCAATGAAACATCAATACGATTTTGATTCAGCAACAGCAATCGGTTTCTTAAAAGAATACGGTTTAGACAAAGATTTCAAAATGAATATTGAAGTAAACCACGCAACTTTAGCACAACATACTATGCAACACGAAATGGCTGTTGCAGCAAAAGCAGGAATGTTAGGAAGTATTGATGCCAACAGAGGAGATTACCAAAATGGTTGGGATACAGATCAGTTTCCAAACAACATTCAAGAAACTACAGAGGCAATGTTAGTATTCTTAGAAGCTGGAGGATT
>JANQTQ010000005.1:0-1263 GCA_030731625.1 Polaribacter sp.
TTGATCAAGTCAAGATCCTAAACCTCATATCTTAACGATATGAGGTTTTTTTATGGAATAAAGTGTCCTGTTTTTTATATCTCCAGACTAAAGTCCAAAGAAATTGAAATTGTTTTAAAATTTCTATTTGTGATTTACTGTTTTTAAGTACCTTAGCTATGTATTAATAATTCATATTCGATTTCTTTTTGGGGATGGCATTCTCTCAGAGCTTGAAAACAATGACTTTATATTTGAGGAGGCTTACTTATTGCCTAAATTTAGTAACTCTTTGATTGATTGAAGTGACTTTGTGATTCATCTTACTGACTTATTGGTTCATCCTAGTGACTTTGTAGTCTATCCTGATGACTTTGTGATTGATCTCTCTGACTTTGTTAATGAATTGAGTGAAAATTATTTAAATTGGTTAATACTAGTGTTGAAATGGTAGTAGTGAGCTTTTAGTTTGTTTATTTACATTTAAGATTTGGCTATTTATATCAACATTTTACTTTAATTCAATTAAAAATTGAGTGTTACAGGTCAAGTTGTGACTAGTTTTAATCGGGTTCTAGTAATAATTCTGATTTGTTGAGTTATGTTCTCGATACAATTCAGTGATGCTACTTATTATTTTTAACTGATTATAAGGATTGTAAATGAGCATGGTGGATTGTATTAGTTAGCTGCTAATTTGCGTGAAGGATAGCAATGAAAAGCCCACAGCGAGGTACGAGCGAGGACTTGTAATGGATAGCCTGACCATTTTGAACCAAATGTTTGTTAATTATAAACGATATCTTCAAAAAAAATGGGCACGCCCAAATGAATTTTGTAAAAATGTGTAAAATACAAAACCCATCAAAGATATATTAATGGGTTTATTGATGTTTGATACGTTTAAATTAGACGGCCAATTTTTTAAGAGTTATGAATGTGAATCTACTTGTTTTTAAAAAGTTTTAAAGTTTTAAATGTACCGGATTCATGTAAAATAGTTAAAGTATATATACCTTTTAATCTTGGTAATTGGAAACTTTTTAACTCAATATTCGGATTATCAGAATTAATTTGAATTTCTGTATTGTATATTCTTTTTCCTAAGATATCATTTATTACCAAACTACTTTTTCCTATCATGCTTAGAGGAAATGTAATTGTCAATTTGTCATTTACAGGATTTGGAAATACTTCAAAGTTGTTAACTTCTAAATTCTCCTCATTAAAAGATCTATTTTCAGCTTTTTTCTTAGTTTCTGATTTAGCACTATTGGTTGTAAC
>JANQTQ010000005.1:1363-28460 GCA_030731625.1 Polaribacter sp.
CCAAAAATAATTATTTCATTAACAGCTGCATACGGACTTTCGATAATTGATAATCGTAAATAACGTGTGGTGATTTCTGTAATATGTTTATTCCAAAATTTAAATTTATCTAAAGGATCAACAAATAAGGTTGTCCAACCATTTGGATCTCCATAATCTACCGTAAAATTATTTGTGTCATGCATATCATGCAGGTTAATTTCGGTAATTGTATATTCTTTACCTAAATCTACAATTGCATAGTAAGGAGCTTTTGCACTTGTGTAATATGGTTTCCAAGAAGTGCTTGTAGCATGCTCACCTGCTTTTATATTTATACTTTGTTCATCAAATAAAAGTAAAGGCGAATTTACACTTCCCCCTTGTACTAAATCTGTAATCATATCTGGTGTAACTACTATTTGTTGAGCTACTTTTGGTACTGGAAAACCATAGATTATTATTTCATTTACAGCTGCATATACATTTTGATACATAGAAAGTCTCAAAAATCTTGTTGTTATATCTGTTTTATGTGTGCTCCATTTATTAAAAGTATTACAAGGATCTACAAAAAGAGTTGTCCAATTAGAAGCATCACCATATTCAATTGATAAATCGTATGAATTATGCATATCATGTAGATTTATGTCTGAGATATTGTACTCGCCTCCTAAATCTATTACAACATGATAAGATGTTTTTTTCATCGTGTAATCTGGTTTCCAAGAGTTGCTTATAGGATGTTGATCTGCTTCAATATTTATATTTTGTTCATCAAATAAAAATAATGGAGAAAACACACTACCGCCTTCTACCAAATCTTTTACCATTGTTGGAGTGATAACAATCTGTTCTGGTTTTGGAGGGAAATATTCTGGTCCTCCAGGTGCGCCCATATTTTGATATTGAATAGGGTTTGTACTTTTTAATGAATAATCATTTTTTGAAGGATCTGTAAATTCAATTTCTGGAACACTTGTTAAGGTATTATTTACAACTGAATAGTTATTTGAGTTACCAGATTGATTTAAGAAAAAAGTGATATTTGTATCATAAAAATTATCTTGAGCAGTTACATAATTAATTTCGTTATAATTTTTTATATTTTGGTTGCCATTAATATTTCTAAAATAATTTTGATTGATGTTTATTGAAGCTAAACTATCAGTAAAAATGCGATTATCTACAAAGACTCCCGTATTAGAAGCCATATAATTATTGGTAAAATTACAAGGACCTTTTGCGTACACGGCAATAGCTGTAGAAGGAGCTTGAATAAGAATATTGTTATAAGCATTAACAACACTATTATCACCTATTTGAAGTATGCTGGTTTGATAAATAGCGTTTTCTAAACCAGAATTGATGAGCGTGTTGTTATAAATTTCAACATCTTCTACCATATTGGCAATTTGTATGGATTCTCTTAAAGTATTTCTAACTATATTATTGTAAATTTTAACATGTTTAAACTCCATTCCTGGCGATTTTGTTTCTCCTAAATACATCCCTTCGGATACATTTTCTATAAAACAATCATGAATTAATAGATTTTCAAAAACAGGATATGGTAAAGGCGGATTACCTTCATAATTTTTTTTAGCCATAATACCAAAAAATCCATCATGACTAATTTTTATAAATTCTGCCTCACAATCAGAGCTTAATTCTGTAAATCCTAATCCACATTGATCAGCCGCTAATTCAAATCCATATTTAAAATTTGGATGACCAGCGCCACTAATTTTAATGTATTTACAATTCTCAAAGGTAATTGCTCCCCAACTGTAGCTATTAGGACTATCAATTTTTACTTGTCCGCCTTTATTAATAATTACAAGCGGTTTGTTAGCATCACCATTCGTTAATTGAAAACGTAGTGGATTCGTTCTGGCCGAAGAAATAAAAATAGTATCGCCACCAATAGTTGCTTTTCCTAATGTTTGTGCGTTTACATAGTATGGAAAACTATTGTCTATTATAAAATTTTGATTTTGAGAATAGGTTTGTAAGCCAATACATAAAATCATTAATAAGTAAATCTGTTTCATGGGGATTTTAGATTTATAAGTTGAGTTACTAAGATACATCTTTTTTATTCTTTTGTTGCGATACCAAAATAAATCCAAGTAGTTTTTACTGTATATGGATTACTCATAGAATGAAATTCACCTTGTTCAATAGTTATACAATCGCCAGGAACTACTGTTATTTTTTTGTCGTTTATAATAAAATCTGCTTTACCAGTTTCAATGTAAAATATTTCATTCATAGAGTCATGTTTATGCGTTTCTACGGATTGACCAGGTAAAAAGGTAGCCGAACCAAACATCATTAAATGAGGAACCGATCCTTTTTCTATAAACACTTTTTTTTTAATGTCAGTATTATGACTTACTCCAACTTCTGGTAAGATTTTAGTTTGTGTTAATTTCATGCTAACAATTTTAAAACAACAATATACTTTTAAAAAATGTTTCCACTATACTATTGATAAACAATTTTTTAAAACAGTTTTATTTCAATTTAAAGTTTGAAAAAATGATTGTTTTATTTTGTAACTTCATCATTTATTTATTTATTCAAAATCAAAAGAAATAAAATGAACAATGTAAAACTATTTTTACTCGTACTATTAATTATACCAATTTTTACTTTTTCGCAAGCGATAGAAATTGATTCTTTTGATGAAAATCCGTTAGAAGTTCATCCATTAATAGGAGTTAATTTATCCATCAATTATAAATATACAAGTGAAACAGGGTCTACAGGAAATCATATCTATATTGGTTTAGAAATATTAGATGCTGCTAATAATTTTTACGATTCAGTTGCTGGCATTACGTTACAAAATCAATCTTCAGGAATAAATAAAACAGGCAATGTTCAGTTTTTTGTTAGTAGTAATCATCTATTATCAGCAAACTTACCTACCGGATATTATTATCAAATAAAAGCAATTTTATATAAAAGTGGTGGTTGGGTAGAAAATGCTTGGGCTGGCTATTGGAATACGCCATCGTTAACGCTTCAAGATTCTAGTAATTTTCAATTTAGTACTACTAAAATAGCAAAAGGAGCAGATATCAGTTGGATGACAGAAATGGAATCTAAAGGATATACTTGGAAAGATAATGAAGGAAATTCAAAAGCATTATTACCTTTATTGAAAGAATATCAGTTAGATGCGGTAAGACTTAGAGTTTGGGTAAACCCCGAAAATTCAGATGCAAATGGTTGGTGTACTATTGATGATGTTGTTAATAAAGCAGCATTAGCTAAGGAACAGCATATGGATATTATGATTTGTGTTCATTATAGTGATTGGTGGGCAGATCCAAGTAAACAAAACAAACCTGCTGCTTGGACTGGTTTTTCGGTGGCTCAATTAGAAAGCGCTGTAGCAAATCATACCACAGAAATTTTACTGGCATTAAAAGAAAAAGGAATTACGCCAAAATGGGTGCAAATTGGTAATGAAACGAGCAACGGAATGTTGTGGGACACTGGAAAAGCATCAACTGGTGGTTTTGCTAATTATGCAAAATTTATAAATGCAGGTTTAAATACTGTAAAAAATTACGATGCCAATATTCAAACAATTTTACACTTAGCAACAGGAAATGACAACTCTTTATTTAGATGGAATATAGATGGATTGATTAATAACGGTCTTTTAGTTAGTAAATTAGATATTGTAGGGATGTCTTTATATCCCGAAGTTGATAATTGGAAAACAATGGTAGATAATACGTATGATAATATGTTAGATATTAAATCTCGTTACAATAAGGAAGTTATGATGGCAGAAGTTGGTTTTAACGCGAATCAAATAGATTTGTCTTATCAGTTTTTAGTATATATGATAGAAAAAACAAAACAAGCAGGTGGTTTAGGAGTTTTTTATTGGGAACCAATTGCTCATGGTGATTTTATGAATTATGCTAAAGGGGCTTGGGATGCAGATGGAAGTCCGTCTATTGCCATGGACGCTTTTTTGGATAAAAATATACTAGCTGTAGACGAATTTGAGATTGAGAATACTGATTTGTTTAAACTGTATCCTAATCCAAATAATGACATTATTACCATTAAAGGGATAAAAAACAACCTAACTTCCATAAAAATATATGATATAAAAGGGAAGAAAATTAAAAGTATAAAAACAGATAGTATTTCTAAAATAATTGATATATCTGATTTAAAAACAGGGATTTATTTTTTTAAAATAAATAACACACAATCTATAAAGTTTTTGAAAAACTAGTAAATAAACTGTCCTATTGTTTTTAAATTATTGATTATTTATAAAATGTAAAAAATCAATCCAAATTTTATAATTTGAGTATTTATATCTTCTCCTTGAATAGTTGCATTTTCAAAAAGCGGAGTTAAGCTATAAAAAAGAAAGGCATTAAACTCTGTATAACCCGTAGAAAAGGTTAAGCCATATTGTAATTTTCTATAAGCGGCAACATTTGTATATTTTAAGTCTATGCTATTTTCTGTATTTGAAAAAGTGTTAGAAAAATTATATAAAAACTTTACGCCCGTGTAAATTCTCCAAAAATCATATTTTTTAGCAGTAGAAGTTCTCCATCTAATTTCTAGAGGGAACTCTAAATTATGTGCTCTAAATATATTAGAGGTACTATTTTCTGATGTATCAAAAACAGTAGTATTGTTTATTTCGGATACTTTTAACTCGTGATTAAAAAAATCAAAGCCATATCCAACACCAAGTGCAAAAGAAAAGTTACCTTTTTTATTTAGAATAATATCTTTTAAAAATCCTGTAGAAAAGGCATAAGAAAATCTACTTCTCGTTATAGTAGACGGTTGATTACTAAATTGGGCATATGTAATTGCCATATATAATTGATCATCGGCATACCGATCTCCCAATTGTAAAGAGTCTTTTTGCGAGTAGCTATTTGCTATAAAAAGCAGTGAAAAGAAAGAAAAAAATAGTTTATTCATATTCAAGTAACGAAATATAAATATACAATATTTCAAGTTTGAATATTTATTGTTGTATCTAAATTGATAAAGTATTTAAAATTACAAACATTATTAAATTTTAAAAACACTTTATTGTAAATTATTCAATTCATTAGTAGTAGTTTAAATAGCAAAAATAACTTCAAATAAAATAATTTAGTTTTGTTATCCCGTCCCCCAACAAGGCTAAAACTGAAGATTATAATAAATGAAGTTAAATTTTAATGCTTTTAATTTTCCCTGCCCGAAAGTACGCGCAAAAAAAAAAACAATACCTTACGGGAAACCGTAAAGCATTGAAAATAACATTCTTTTTACTTCATATTTTTTAAAATCTTACAATACCCCTAATTGCATCATTTCATCTGCATTAAGACCTAATCTCATACATATATTTTTGTTGTGTAATTTAATAGCTCCACTTAATGTAAATAGTCTAATAAAAGCCCAAATTCCAAAACCCCCAAAAGTTATATAAAATAATATTTGTAATCCCATTTGTCCCAAAGAACCATAGCTCCAACCTAAAAATAAATAAAGCAACCAAACTGTTGTTGTGCTTTCTAATTGATTTTGTGCCATTAACATTTTTGATGTATCTACTATTGCCATAACTATTTTTATTTGATGATATGTCAAATATAAATTCATTAAAACAAAAAATATTACGGGTTTCCGTAGTCTAAGTAATTATTTTAAAAAAAAAATTAAATCAATCCGAAGTCTTTTGCGATCGCCACCAAATGTGCAGGGTTATTGGCGTTAAAAAGTTCTCTTAAGAATTTTAATCGTTTTTCAATAGCGCTTACATTATAAGGCGAAATTTCTTTTTCTTTTAATTTTAAACTAATGTTTTTTGACAGTAATCCTTTAGATAAAGATTCTATAAGATAAATGTTGAAATCTGAAATTTCTACTGCCTTTTTAAGATGAATAGCGTGATTTAAATCTAGAGAAAAATAAAATTGAGTATTTTCAAAAATAAAATGAATGGCTTTTTTTAATTCTTTTAGTCCGTTTCTGTTTTTCCAAACATACCCTTGTATATTTAAATTGTTATATAAATAGTGAAGTAGTTATAAAAAGTACAACTAATAGGAGGCATGTTTTTTATTATGCAAACCTCATGAAATTATTGATAAATATAGATGTTTAAATCTTTAATAGTTTAACAATTATTCTATAGATAACATTTTGGGAAGTTTTAGGAAAAAGCTCATTAAAGGAAATAGTACATACTAAGGGTAGATAAAATCCCTGTAAAAAAGCCAATATAAATTTCTTTGGCACTATGCGCTTTTAAGTATAATCTAGCGCTGCCAAGAAGGCCAGCAATTAAAAAAAGGATACTAATTACGATGATGAATGATTGTGAGTAGCGGTTACTTAAAATCATAAAAAAACCTATTGAGATTCCTAATGAAAACAAATGCATACTAGCTCTAATCTTAAAATAAAAAAGAATATAAACTATAAATAAACCAATTGATGTAGCGTAAAAAAGAGAACTTACATCTCTTAAATTTATAATATTATTTAAAGTGTTTCCTAAAATATAAAATAGCGTTACCATTAATGCAAGTGGTAATTTTCGCTCTTTTATACTTTCTGGTTGATAGGTTTCTATTATTTTTAGCTTTTTAAAAATAACTAAAATCAACAACGGAATTAAATAGGTTGCTATAAAAATAAGACTTAAAATGTTGATTTTCTGTGCGCTAATAAAAGTGTTAGGGATCAATAAAAAATAGAGCATTACGCCAATTGTAGGTGTTACAATTGGGTGTAATATTACGG
Organism: Polaribacter sp.; assembly: GCA_030731625.1. GTDB lineage: Bacteria > Bacteroidota > Bacteroidia > Flavobacteriales > Flavobacteriaceae > Polaribacter. The sequence continues at coordinate 8,144 of JANQTQ010000005.1, forward strand.
ATATGAATTTATAGAAACGCACTATATTTCTTTTCGTAAACGCGCCACAGGTAAGTCTAATTGCTCACGATATTTGGCAATAGTTCTTCTGGCAATTGGGTAGCCCTTTTCTTTTAAAATAGCTGCAAGCTTTTCATCCGTTAAAGGTTTTCTTTTGTTTTCATCAGCAATAACGGTTTCTAATATTTTTTTAATTTCTTTGGTAGAAACATCTTCACCTTGGTCATTTTTCATAGACTCAGAAAAGAAATCTTTTATCAATTTTGTGCCATAAGGTGTAGAAACATACTTGCTGTTTGCAACCCTAGAAACCGTTGAAACATCCATTTTTATTTGATCTGCAATATCTTTTAAAATCATTGGTTTTAACTTGCGTTCATCGCCCGTTAAAAAGTATTCGTATTGATAATGCATAATCGAATTCATAGTCACTAAAAGTGTTTGCTGACGTTGTTTTATAGCGTCAATAAACCATTTTGCAGAATCTAATTTTTGTTTGATAAAAAACACAGCATCTTTTTGAGATTTACTTTTTACAGTAGATTCTTGATAGCCTTTTAGCATATTATTATATTCTCTAGAAATATGCATTTCTGGCGCATTTCTTGAGTTTAACGTTAAATCTAATTCGCCGTCAATGATTTTAATCGAAAAGTCAGGAACAATTTGTTCTGCAATTTTATTATTACCTGCATACGAACTTCCAGGTTTTGGATTTAATCTCGATATTTCGGTGTTTACTTCTTTCAATTCAGCTTCAGAAATACTGTACTTCTCTTGAAGTTTTTTGTAATGTTTTTTTACAAAATGATCAAAAGCATTTTCTAAAATGTCAATTGATAAACTTCTAATTTTATTTTTGTCTTTTGCTTTTAATTGAATAATTAAACACTCTTTTAAATCTCTTGCGCCAACACCAATAGGATCTAATTTCTGAACAACTTTTGTTAAAACAGCGATTACTTTTTCTTCGGATGTAAAAACGTTTGCAGTAAAAGCTAAATCATCAACTAAATCAATAATTTCTCTTCTAATGTAGCCACTATCATCAATACTGCCCACTAAAAATTCTGCAATAGCAAACTCTTCATCATTAAAATTAAAGGTGTTTAATTGATTTTTTAAAGACTGATGAAAACTTGTTCCTGCTGCGTAAGGCACATTTTTTTCTTCGTCATCAGCAGAATAATTATTGACTTGAGTTTTGTAACTTGGTATTTCGTCATCACTCAAATACTCATCAATATTAATGTCGTCTGCTTCTATTTTTTCATTTCCAGCATCTTGGTCATCATCAAATTCATTAGACAAATCGTCATCAATAGAATCTGTTTCTTCTTTACCAGTATCTAATGCCGGATTTTCTTCTATTTCTTGTTTTAAGCGTTCTTCAAATGCTTGCGTAGGCAATTGAATTAACTTCATCAATTGTATTTGTTGAGGAGATAATTTTTGTAATAGTTTGTATTGTAAGCTTTGCTTTAGCATTTAATAATTTTCGTTTTGAGTTGTAACTTTTTTTTATATTAAATTATCTAAAGTATTTAATAGAATCAGTTTTTATAAAAATACAAATTTCATTTTAAAATTCTGCATTTTGTGGTGTTCTTGGAAATGGAATTACGTCTCTAATATTACTCATTCCTGTTGTAAATTGCACCAAACGTTCAAAACCTAAACCAAAACCAGAATGCACAGCTGTACCATATTTACGTAAATCTAAATACCACCATAATTCTTTTTCGTCGATATTCATGGCTTTCATTTTTTCTACTAAAACATCATAACGTTCTTCTCTTTGCGCTCCACCAACAATTTCACCAATTCCTGGAAACAATACATCCATAGCTCTAACTGTTTTTCCATCATCATTTAAACGCATGTAAAATGCTTTGATGTTTGCTGGATAATCGAATAAAATAACCGGACATTTAAAATGTTTTTCAACTAAAAAACGTTCGTGTTCAGATTGTAAATCTGCGCCCCATTCATTAATTGGATATTGAAATTTTTTCTTTTTATTAGGTTTAGAATTTCTTAAAATATCGATTGCTTCTGTATATGAAACACGTTTAAAATTATTATCAACAACAAAACGTAATTTCTCTAACAAACTCATTTCACTTCTGTCTGCTTGAGGTTTGCTTTTGTCTTCTTGTGTTAAACGATTGTCTAAAAAAGCCAAATCGTCTTTGCAGTTTTTTAAAACATCATTAATTACAGATTTGATAAAATCTTCTGCCAAATCCATATTGCCATCTAAATCCATAAAAGCAACTTCTGGTTCAATCATCCAAAATTCTGCTAAATGTCTTGTCGTATTAGAGTTTTCTGCTCTAAAAGTTGGACCAAAAGTATACGCTTTTCCTAAAGCCATCGCAAACGTTTCTGCTTCTAATTGTCCAGAAACTGTTAGGTTGGTTTCTTTGCCAAAAAAGTCTTTAGAGTAATCTATTTTTCCGTCTTCAGTAATCGGCGCTTTATTGTCTTCAAAACTAGTAACTCTAAACATTTCTCCTGCACCTTCTGCGTCAGAACCTGTAATAATTGGGGTGTTTACGTAATTAAAATCGTTTTCTTGAAAATATTTATGAACTGCAAATGACAGTTTAGATCGTACGCGCATAACAGCACTAAAAGTATTCGTTCTAACACGTAAATGAGCATTTTCTCTTAAAAATTCGAAGCTATGTTTTTTAGGTTGAATAGGATATTCATCTGCATTACAATCTCCTAAAATTTCAATATTAGAAACCTGTATTTCAACAGATTGTCCTTTTCCTTGGCTTTCTACAATGGTCCCTTTTATAGCAATTGCAGCTCCAGTTGTAATTCTTTTTAAAATAGTTTCATCGGTATTTTCAAAGTCGATTACACATTGTATATTATTTAAAGTAGAGCCGTCATTTAAAGCAATAAAACGATTGCTTCTAAATGTTCTTACCCATCCTTTTAATTCTACTTCTTGTAAAACTGAATCCGATTTTAAAATATCGGCAACGTTTTTTTGTGTCATCTTTTTTGTGTTTGATTTGCTACTAAATTTATTTACTGAACCGTAAAGATACTTTTTTGCAACAAATTGCGCAATTATCAATTGTCAATATTAGCATAAAATTCTAAAGCGTTTTAAATTCATAAAAACAGTTCTATTTATTTATATTTATAAAAAATTTAACCTAATTTATATGAAAATAGCTAAAAATATTTCTGTTCAAAGAATACTACAACAGTTAAAAGCAGATTTAATTGGTAAAGATTCTTATAGAGGTGTAACCTTAACGTATGCTTGGTTAGCAAACCAATTTGGACATATTTCCTTAGGTTTTATTCCTACATTTTTAGTCTATTATTTCTTAAACATAGAAGCCTTTAAAGCGGCATTATATGTTGCTACTTTTTGGTTTCTATTTGAATTGTATAATTTTCTTGGTCCGTTGTTAAGTAAAAAAGAATCAAATTCTGACGTTGTTTTTATGCCAAAAAAAAGCAAATACATTTTTGAACCTAAGTGGTTTAATGTTGCTTTTGATACGTTTACAGATGTTTGTTTCTTTAGTGCTGGTAGTTTTTTATTTGCTTTTTGTATCTATAAGTTTAACAATAAAATGATAATTATTGTTCTTGCTATTTTGGCAATTTATTTACTTTTTGCTACAAGATATTGGTATATCACTAAAATGTATCAGTTTTATGCTAGATTTCCTTTTCAATTTAGATTAAGTCAATGGGATTTTTCTATAAATCCTTCTGATAAATTAAAAGTAGAGAATTTTTTAGCAGTAAAAAATAGCGGAAATCATTTATTGATTTTTGGTTCTTTAAGTGCAGGAAAAACAAGTTTAGGAGTTGGAATGTTAAATGAGTTGAGTATTAAAAATAATAGTTGCTTGTATGTGAGCGCTATAAAAATGTTTAGCTATTTTTTTAAAGATGAAGATGCTATGTTAGAAGCTTATGAAATTTGGAATTGGAAAACAGCAAATTTTTTAATGATTGATGATATAAACCCAAGTGAACCTATTCAGAATGCATTGATCTCTCCAACAAAATTAGTAAGCTTTATTGATACTTTAAAACCAGAAAATAAATATAATAGGGCACTACTTAAAAATAAGAATATAATTTGGGTTTTAGGAAGTAAACAATTTTTAGCCGAAAAAAACAAAGATGAATGGAAAGAAATGCTATTAAATATAGGGGTAGAAGAACAAAAAATAAGCGTAATAAATTTATAGAGTAAACATTTTATAGAATCTGATTATCGTAAGCAAAACTAATTAAATGCGGTAAACTTTTTACATTAAACCTTTTGTATAAAGGGATAATTCTTTTTTCAATGGCAGATTGGCTAACATTTAATTTTTCTGCAATTTCTTTAAAGGTATCACCCTTAGCGGCAAGTTCTAATGCTTCTTTTTCTTTTCTAGAAATTCCTAATTCATTAAATAGTTGTTCGTTAAGTGATTCTTCAAAACCAGATGTAACTGGCCCATAGGCTGCATATTGCATAATATTACCTAGTTTTCTTGAATGAATTTTTTCTGAAATACCTATTAATTCTAAAATAGTTCCGCCAGAAGATTTATAAACACCAACTCTTGAAAAAACAGGAACAATTTCCCCATTTTTATGAATCTTTTCAACTTCTAATGTAAAACTATATTTATCTAAATCTTCACGAATACTTTTTAGATATTGTAAGCCTTTGTCATTTAACTCATTAGAAAAATTAAAATGTCTTTTTGAGGTTGAACTCACAATTTTTAACAAGGTAATTTCTTCATCTTTATAGCCTAATATTTCTTCCCAACCAGAAGCAAATAGCATTCTATTTTTCTCAAAAGAATAAATATACACGGCTTGACCAATAAATTGAGGTACTTTTTCTTTGTATTCTTTAAATACAGGGTCAGTAGCGTCAAATGGTATGTTTGATACTCTTTCTCTCGTATATTTTCCGAAATTATTTTTCATGGATACAAAAATATAAAAACTGCGTGAAAACACAGTTGACAAAGCGATAAATATACTTTAAATTTGTAGAAAATATATTGAACAAGAAAAAGTAAAAATTGCTATGAGAAAGAATTTTTAAAATTTTTCGTTAGAATAATATTTTTTTAACCCCAACTTGTATTAGTAAATCAACCTTTACCATCTTTTTAAAAAAGTGGCAAAGGTTTTTTTTATTCTTCGGTCATTTCATCTTTTGTAGGGATAATTTTCAAAGAAGGCTCTTTAAAAACTTTTTTGTTAGCAATTTTCTTTTCGAAAGTTAACAACAAAGAAGGTAAAAGTAAGAGGTTAGAAACCATTGCTAATAATAAGGTTATTGAAACCAAGCCACCCAACGCAATTGTGCCTCCAAAGCTAGAAAGTGTAAACACTAAAAAGCCAAAGAATAATACAATAGAAGTGTAAAACATACTTACTCCTGTTTCACGCAAAGCGGCGTAAACAGAAACTTTAACACGCCAGTTATTATCCATTAACTCTTGCCTGTATTTTGCTAAAAAATGTATAGTGTCATCCACAGAAATACCAAAAGCAATACTAAATACTAAAATAGTTGATGGTTTTATGGGGATGTCTAAAAAGCCCATTAATCCTGCGGTAATTAATAAAGGTAAAATGTTTGGGAGCAAAGAAATTAAAATCATTTGTGGTGATCTAAACATCCAAGCCATAAAAATGGCAATCAGAATAATTGCTAATGATAATGACAATACCAAATTATTTATCAAATAAGTAGTCCCTTTTATAAAAACTAATGCTTTACCAGTAACGGAAACAGTGTATTTATCAGCCGGAAATTCTTTGTCAATTACAGCTTTTAAACGTTCTTGAATAATATCCATCTTATCGGTACCAATATCTTTCATAAAGGTTGTTATTCTTGCATAACGTCCGGTAGAATCTACAAAGTTTTTTAACATTCCCGCCTCACTATTTGAGTTTTTAGTATATGAAAAAATATAACTTTGTTCTTGACTTGTTGGTAATTGATAATATTTAGGATTTCCTTTATAATAAGCTTGTTTAGAGTATTTTACTAAATTTACAACAGAAATAGGTTTCGATAATTCAGGAAAAGTTTCAATTGCTTCATTAATTTTATCCATCTTTTTTAAGACAGATAATTTCATCACTCCTTTGTCTTTTTTAGTGTCTATTAAAATTTCTAAAGGCATAATTCCTCCAAACTCTTTTTCAAAGAATTTAATATCTTTATAAAAGTCCATGCTTTTAGGCATGTCTTCAATTAAACTACCAGAAACCCTAATTTTATAAACGCCAACAATACTAATAATGATAACAACAAGTGTTGCTATGTATATGGTAATTCTTTGTTCTTTTACAGTTCTTTCCATCCAATTCACCACATTCTCAATCCAACTTGTTTCAAGGTGATTTAAATGTTTCTTTTTAGGAAGCGGCATAAAGCTGTAAATTATAGGAATAATTAACAATGCTAAAACAAATATGCTGATAATATTTATGGATGCCAAAATACCGAATTCACGTAATAAGTCGCTTTTTACAAAAACAAAAGTTGCAAAACCAGATGCAGTTGTAATGTTTGTCATTAAAGTTGCATTACCAACTTTAGAAATTACACGCTGTAAAGCCTTTGCTTGATGGCCATGTTTTTTAATTTCTTGTTGATATTTATTGATGAGGAAAACGGCGTTGGGTACCCCAATTACAATGATTAATGGCGGAATTAATGCTGATAATACGGTGATTTCATATCTAAACAAACCAATAAAACCAAAAGCCCAAACAACACCAATTAAAACTACTAAAAGCGTAATAAAAGTGGCTCTAAAAGATCTAAAAAAGAAAAAGAAAATAAGTGCAGTTATACCAAGAGCACCAACTACAAAGAGTGTAATTTCGTCTTGAATATTTTGTGCATTTAGAGTTCTAATGTAAGGCATTCCAGAAATACGAACATCTAAGTTGTTCTCTTTCTCAAATTTTTCTATAGTCGGAATTAATTTATCAAAAATAAAATCTCTTCTAGCGGGTGTATTAATAATTTCTTTTTTAATATAAATAGCGGTTTGTAACGTACCTGTTTCTTTATTAAAAAGTAAATTATCATAAAAAGGAAGCTTTTCAAAAAGTTGTTCTTTAATTTCTAAGACTTCTTCTGCTGTTGTTGGATCCTTTTCATATAAGGGTTCTAGTACAAATTTCCTTTTTTTTCTATCTGCTTTTAATTTCTTTACATCTGCAATAGAAAGTGTAAAATCTATTTCATCTAACTCTTCAAATTGATGAACTAAATTGTTCCAAGCATTAAATTTTTCTGGAGTAAAAACCGTAGAGTCTTTTATGCCAAGAATAACTAAATTGCCTTCTTCGCCAAAAATTTCTAAAAATTTATTATACTCAATATTGGCTTCATGATTTTCTGGTAATAAGTTAGCTTCTGTATATGAAAACTGCATATACTTCATTTGCGTTGCTAATAAACCAGTAATTATTGCAATAACTATTAAAATTAAGTATCTGTTTCTAAGTATAATACCAGCAACCTTTGTCCAGAAATTCATCTATTTTTTTTTGAGCAAAATTAGTTAATTTGTAATGGTCTTGTAAACAAAAAAGAGTGTTTTGTAACACTCTTTTTTGTTTGTTAAGTTTAATATTGATTAAACTTTCATTATTTCTTTCTCTTTTATAGAGAATTTATCGTCTATATTTTTTACAAAAGCATCTGTTAGTTGTTGTACTTCTTCTTCTGCAATCTTTTTCATGTCATCAGAAATATCAACTTTTTTGATTTCATTATTTGCGTCTTTACGAGCATTTCTAATACCAACTTTTGCATGTTCTGCTTCTGCTTTTGCTTGTTTAGCTAAGCTAATTCTTCGTTCTTCTGTTAATGGTGGTACATTTATCATAATAACATCACCATTATTCATTGGATTAAAACCAAGATTTGCTAACATAATTGCTTTTTCTATAGTTTGCAACATGCTTTTTTCCCAAGGTTGAATTGTTAAAGTTCTAGGGTCTGGAGTACTAACGTTTGCAACTTGGCTTAATGGTGTTTGAGAACCATAATAATCTACCATTACTGTACCTAACATTGCAGGTGTTGCTTTACTAGCTCTAATTGAGCGTAACTCTTTTTCTAAATGCTCAATAGCATTGTTCATTGCTTCTTTAGCAGTGTCTAATATAAATTCAATTTCTTCGTTCATCAGGTATACGAATTTGTAATTTTAAATTTGTTCTTGATATAATTTCTATAAAATGGAAATCATACTAAAAGATATTTAAAGTTATTAATTTTCAACTATTGTACCAATTTTTTCACCAGAAATTAATTTCATTAAATTCCCGTTTGTATTCATGTCAAATACAATTATTGGTAGTTTATTTTCTTCACTTAAGGTAAAAGCGGTCATATCCATCACTTTTAATCCTTTTTCAATGACATCTTTAAACGTAATGGTTTCAAATTTAATGGCATCTTTATTTTTTTCTGGATCTGTATTGTAAATTCCATCAACTCTTGTGCCTTTTAAAATACAATCGGCACCAATTTCTATAGCACGTAAAACTGCTGCTGTATCTGTTGTAAAATAAGGGTTTCCTGTTCCTGCTCCAAAAATAACAACTCTTCCTTTTTCTAAATGTCTAATTGCTTTTCTTTTAATATAAGGTTCTGCAACTTCTTTAATTTCAAGTGCTGTTTGTAAACGAGTGTGTACATTTTCATCCTCTAGGGCACTTTGTAATGCTAATCCGTTTATAACGGTTGCAAGCATTCCCATGTGATCTCCTTGAACACGATCCATACCATTACTAGCACCAGCAACTCCTCTAAAAATATTTCCGCCGCCAATAACAATAGCCACTTCTACACCTTTATCTACAACTTCTTTAATTTCTTTTGCGTATTCTGCAAGTCGTTTAGGATCTATACCGTATTGTCTGTTGCCCATTAAGGCTTCACCACTTAATTTTAAAAGAATTCTTTTGTACTGCATCTAGTTTTTTTTTTGAAGATTCTCTTTCGAGAATAAAGTTGTGCAAAATTACGGATTTTTTTTATTTTTTTTAAATTCAGACTTATTGTTTTGATTTTTAATTTTTTAAATAAAATGAAAATGCTGAAATAGAACCATTTAAACCTTTGCAATATTCATAAAATTGATTAATTTTGCAGTCGATTTTTAAGAACTAGACATAATTAAGAAATGAATATTACAAGAGAAAACGTAGATGCATTAAATGCAGTTGTAAAAATTGATATCGTTGCAGAAGATTATCAAGCAAAAGTATCAACACTTTTAGAAGATTATCGTAAAAAAGCAAATATACCAGGTTTTAGAAAAGGTCATGTACCAATGGGGATGATTAAAAAGCAATATGGTAAATCTATTATGATAGATGAGGTTAATAAGCTTTTGCAGAGTTCTTTAAATAAGTATTTAGGTGATGAGAAATTAGATATTTTAGGAAATCCTTTACCTAGAATGAAAGAAGATTTTAATTGGGATGCAGATACTTTTACATTTGAATTTGAATTAGGTTTAGCGCCTAAATTTGAGATAGATTTAAGCGAAGAAAATAAAATTCAAAAGTATACAATCGTGGCTACGGATGAGTTAATTAACGAAGAAGTTAAAAATATTCAAATTCGTTATGGTAAAGTAAACGAAATAGAAGAAGCTATTGCAGACGCTAACGTAAAAGGAGTTTTTGTAAACGAAGAAAAAGAAATCAACAAAGAAGGTACTTTTAATATTAATGAGTTGAAAGGTGAAGAAAATCAAGCGAAAATTGTTGGTGCTAAAGTTGGTGATGTAATTGAGTTCGGTACAAAAGGTTTATTTGAAGACGACCATAGATTACAACATCTTTTAGGAGTTTCTCATGACGAAATTCATGGTTTAGACATCACCGTTGCTTTTACTATTGAGACGATTACGAAAACAGATCAAGCAGATTTAGATCAAGAATTATTTGATAAATTATTTGCTGATGGTAGTGTTACAAGTGTAACAGAATTAAAAGAGAAAATTAAAGAAGACGCAGAAAAGCAATTTTCACAACAAGGTGATCAGCAATTATTAAATGCTGTAACTGAGTATTTAGTTGAAAACACAAAGTTTGATTTGCCTGCTGATTTCTTAAAAAAATGGTTAGCAACTGCTGGTGAAAAACCATTAACTGAAGAAGAAGCTACTGCAGAATATGAAAAATCTGAAAAAGGATTGCGTTATCAATTAATCGAAGGTAAGATTATGACTGATAATGATATCAAAATAGATTACAAAGAATTGGTAGATTATGCAAAATGATTTATCCGTTCGCAAATGGCGCAATTTGGTAATTTGAATCCAGAAGAAAAAGAATTAGAAGATATTGCTGGAAGAATTTTACAAAATCAAGAAGAAGCTCAAAAATTACAAGCACAATTAATTAGTCATAAATTATTGGCTTTCTTTAAAGAAAAAATCACGTTTAAAACAAAAGAAGTTTCTTACGAAGATTTTATAAAAGAAGTTTATAAATAATTTTCACTGCAAGGCACGAAGCAAACTGTTTATTTATAAAAAAGAGATTACTTCATTCATTTGTGCTTTGCAAAGACAAATCGTCTAAAAGTTAAAATAGAAACCTGAATTGCAAAATTCAGGTTTTTTTGGCGTTTTCATTAACAAAAAATTTATAAATAGTTTCTTATCTTTACAAATCAAAATATTTAAAATAATCATCAATGGATTACGGAAAAGAGTTCGAAAAATACGCTACAAAACATCACGGAATTAGTAGCACTAATTATACAAAAATTACAAGTAGTTTAACGCCATATATTATGGAAGAACGTCAAATGAACATCACGCAAATGGATGTTTTTTCACGTTTAATGATGGATAGAATTATTTTTTTAGGAACAGGAATCAACGATCAGGTTGCTAATATTATTCAAGCGCAATTGTTGTTTTTAGAAAGTGTAGACGCAAATAAAGATATTTCAATTTACATCAATTCTCCAGGTGGAGGCGTGTATGCAGGTTTAGGAATTTATGACACCATGCAGTTTATAAAGCCAGATGTAGCAACAATTTGTACAGGAATGGCAGCTTCAATGGGGGCAGTTTTAATGTGTGCAGGTGCAGCAGGTAAACGTTCTGCATTGCCTCATTCTAGAATTATGATTCACCAACCTTTAGGAGGCGCGCAAGGTCAAGCTTCAGATATGGAAATCACAGTTAGAGAAATTGGAAAACTAAAAACAGAATTGTACACAATTATATCTAATCATTCTGGTCAAACTTTAGAAAAAGTGCACGCAGATTCTGATAGAGATTATTGGATGAAAGCTGATGAAGCGAAAGAGTACGGTATGATTGATGAAATTTTAGCAAGAAAAAAGTAGTTGTTAGTTGATGGTTTTTAGCTGTAAGTTTATTTCTAGAAGCTAAAAAAAATCAACCAAAAACCAATATAATGGCGAAAGAAGAAATTTTAGAGTGTTCATTTTGTGGACGAAAAAAAGCAGAAACAGATTTACTAATTGCAGGAATTGACGCTCATATTTGTGATAAATGTATTGAGCAAGCACACGGTATTGTAGTTGAAGAAATATCTGATGTAAAATCTAGTAAATTGTCTAAAGATTTAATGCTTAAAAAGCCATTAGAAATTAAGCAGTTTTTAGATCAATATATCATTGGTCAAGTAGAAACTAAAAGAGCAATGTCTGTTGCAGTTTACAATCATTACAAACGTTTATTGCAAAAAGATACAGATGATGAAGTAGAAATTGAAAAATCTAACATCATTTTAGTTGGTGAAACAGGAACCGGAAAAACATTGGTGGCAAGAACCATTGCTAAAATGTTAAATGTGCCATTTTCTATTGTAGATGCTACGGTGTTAACGCAAGCAGGTTATGGTGGTGAAGATGTAGAAAGTATTTTAAGTAGATTGTTGCAAGCTGCCGATTATGATGTAGAAAAAGCAGAAAAAGGAATTGTTTTTATTGATGAAATTGATAAAATTGCTAGAAAAGGCGATAATCCATCAATAACTAGAGATGTTTCTGGCGAAGGCGTGCAACAAGCTCTATTAAAATTATTAGAAGGATCTGTTGTAAACGTTCCGCCAAAAGGAGGTAGAAAACATCCAGAGCAAAAATTCATCGAAATCAATACCAAAGATATTTTATTTATTGCGGGTGGTGCTTTTTCTGGAATTGATAGAACCATCAGTAAACGTTTAAACAGACAAGCGGTTGGTTTTGGCGCTTCTTTAGAAGATGATAAAATTGATGAAGATAATTTATTACAATATATTACGCCTTTAGATTTAAAATCGTTTGGATTGATTCCAGAAATTATTGGGCGTTTACCTGTTTTAAGTTACATGAATCCTTTGGATGCAGAAACGTTAAGAGCAATTTTAACAGAACCTAAAAACTCTATTATTAAGCAATATACAAAGTTGTTTTTGATGGATGACGTAGATTTTACAATAGAAGAAGATGCTTTAAATTATATTGTAGATAAAGCAATAGAATATAAATTAGGTGCAAGAGGTTTGCGTTCTTTATGTGAAGCAATTTTTACAGATGCAATGTTTGAGCTGCCAAGTTCTGATGATAAAACATTTAGCGTAAACAAAGAATATGCAGAAACGAAATTAACGAATACAACCTTAAAGAAATTAAGAGCAGCTTCTTAAAATAATAGATACTAGATTAGACCTCAAAGGTTTTCAAAACTTTTGAGGTCTTTCTATTTTATAAACTTTCCACATTAGAAAAATCAAAGTTCTAATTCTTATATTTGTTACCCTTTTATCACACAAAATAAATGATTTCTAGAAGTACAATAGACCGAATTTTTGAATCTGCAAGAGTAGAAGAGGTTATTGGTGAGTTTGTTCAGCTTAAAAAAGCAGGAAGTAATTTTAAAGGATTAAGTCCATTTACTGATGAAAAATCGCCTTCATTTATGGTATCTCCTGTAAAACAAATCTGGAAAGATTTCTCTACTGGAAAAGGAGGCAACTCCGTTTCTTTTTTAATGGAACATGAGCACTTTTCGTATCCAGAAGCTTTAAAATGGTTGGCTAAAAAGTACAATATAGAAATTGAAGAAACCGAGCAAACCGACGAACAGAAAGAGCAAACCAATGAACGAGAAAGTATGTTTTTGGTGTCTAATTTTGCCAAAGATTATTTTCATAATTTAATGCTCAATACAAACCAAGGAAAAGCAATTGGGTTGTCTTATTTTAAAGAAAGAGGTTTTACAGACGAAACTATTGAAAAGTTTCAGCTAGGATATTGTTTAGATGAATGGGATAATTTTACAAAAGCGGCTTTAGCTAAAGGATATGATTTAAAATATTTAGCATCAACAGGGCTTTCTATTGTAAAAGAAAACAAGCAATTTGATCGTTTTAAAGGAAGAGTTTTGTTCCCAATTCAATCAATGTCGGGTCGTATTTTAGGTTTTGGAGGAAGAATTTTAACTGCGGATAAAAAAGCAGCTAAATATTTAAATTCGCCAGAAAGTGATATCTACCATAAAAGTAAAATTCTATACGGAATTTATCAGGCTAAAAAAGAAATAGCAAGACAAGATAATTGTTTTTTAGTAGAAGGATATACAGATGTAATTTCCTTTAACCAATCTGGAGTAGAAAATGTGGTTGCTTCATCGGGTACTGCTTTAACATCAGATCAAATACGATTAGTAAACAGATTAACAAAAAATATAACCGTACTTTTTGATGGTGATGCAGCAGGAATAAGAGCTTCAATTCGCGGAATAGATTTAATTCTAGAACAAGGAATGAACGTAAAAGTGGTTCAGTTTCCTGATGGAGAAGATCCTGATAGTTTTGCAAAATCACATACAAATACTGAGTTAAAAGAGTATTTAGAAACAGCATCACAAGATTTTATCAATTTTAAAGTATCGCTTTTATTAAAGGATTCTGATAATGATCCTATTAAAAAAGCAACGGTAATTAGAGATATTGTTACAAGTATTTCTAAAATTCCAGATGGAATTCAAAGAGAAGTTTACATACAAGAATGTTCTAGAATTATGGATATTTCAGAGCGAGTTTTGTTTAGTGAATTGGCTCAGTTATTAAAAAAAGAAACGACTCAGAGAACTAAATCAAGTTCAAACGTTCAAAGTAATGTAGATCCGAATGAGCCACCTCCAGAGTATTTTTATGAACAAGAACAGGCATCAATGGCACTTGTTAAGGGAGGAAAAGTTACATCACAAAAAATTGATCAATTATCAATTCTTGAAAATGAAATCATAAAAATTTTACTATTATATGGTAATGAGGAAGTAGGTTTTTCTGAAGAAGTTATTACTACTGATGAAGGAGGAAGGGAAAAGTTTTCAAATAGAAAATATCAAAATTTAGTTTCTGCAGAAATTTATTTGCATTTACAAGAAGATGAAATTGAATTTACAAATCCTATTTTTCAAGAAATTTACACAGAAATGATTCATCAATTAAATCAATCTGAAAAATTAGAAATTGATAAATTTATCAATAATAAAAACACAGAAGTTGCAGCAATCGTTACTTCTATTTTAATGGATGAAGAAAAGTATCAATTAAGTAATTGGGGAAGCAAAAGTATTGAGGTTAAATCGGCATTAGAAGTTTTACCAAAAGCGGTTTCTGATGTTATTTATAATTTGCGTAGAATATTAATTGATAGATTGGTTACTGATTTTTTAGTGCAAGGAAAAGAATATACAAATGAAGAGAAAGAAGAGATAATGAGCTATAATTCATTAAGGATCCGACTGTCAGAGAAGCTTAAAAGAGTTGTTTAGTTATACGTTTAATAAATTGTGAAAATTTATTAAATTATTGATTATCAGATAATAATTTATTGAATTGTGTTTTTTTTATAAGGATATTTTTATGTTTTATTAAAAAAAGGGGTTTTTCCCTTTTGTATTTAAATTAAACAAATAAAAAAAATATGTATATTTGCCGTAAGAAAAAGTAAAACATGCATTATGAAAAAAACACTACAAGTCTTAAAAATTATTCAGCTATTCGTTTTGTTACCATTTGAAATCTCTAAAGGTTCTAAAAAAAGAACTCAGCAGAGGATTAAAAAAATAATGATTTCTGCGAACTTATTATAAGTAAATTTTAAGAAAAAACAACAAGAAACGCCTTAATTCGCTATGATTAAGGCGTTTTTTATGCGTTAAACTTTAAGGTTACATCAACTCTTTTGGAATTTCGCAAACAGGAATTGCAACCATTTTATGTTGATTTATGGTGTTTAAACGAGTGTAAATTGTAAGCACTTCTTTTTCTCTCCCTGTAAAATTAGAAGCATCTTTTCCTTCATCTTGCATTTTCATAGCCCATTCTAGTTCGTCATAAGAAGCGCCAATTTGATCTTCATCTGTTCTACTATCTCCAAATAAACCATCTGTAGGTTGCGCTGTTTGTATAGAATTTGGTACACCTAAATAGGCTGCCAATTCATAAACTTCAGATTTCATTAAATCTGCAATCGGACTTAAATCTACACCGCCATCACCATATTTTGTGTAAAATCCAACTCCAAAATCTTCTACTTTATTACCAGTTCCAGCTACTAATAAACCTTGCAAGCCAGCAAAGTAGTACAAAGTTGTCATTCTTAAACGCGCTCTGGTATTTGCCAGAGACAAATCTAATTTTGCTGAATTTTCTACTTCAGGAACCACATTTTGAAATCCGTCAAAAGTTGAAGTTAAATCAACTCTCGCTTCAGAAACATTTTTAAAATTATTTTTTAATTGCGCAATATGTTCTTCTGCTCTAGAAACTTGACTAGCAGCTTGATGTATAGGCATTTCTACACATAAAGTTGGTAAACCTGTTTTTGCACATAAAGTAGAGGTTAGTGCAGAATCTATTCCGCCAGAAACACCAACTACAAACCCATTTACTTTCGCTTTGGTTGCATATTCTTTTAACCAATTTATAATATGTTCTGCTACTTTTTCGGTATTCATTGCCAAACTATTTTAGTATTTTTATCGTTCTTAAATTGAAAGACTAAGATACAAAGAATATGAGATTTTTTTTTACACTTTTAATGGTTTTATGCCTGTTTTTTTCTTGTTCTGATAAAAATTTAAATCAAATTGATGTTTCTAACATAAATGTAGATTTTTCTGTAAAAAGATATGATGTAGATTTTTACAATGCTACACCTAAAAACTTGCCAACATTAAAGCTAACATATCCTTATTTATTTCCAAAAGAATTTACAGATAGTATCGTTTTCTCGAAAGTAAACAATAAGGAAGAACAAGAATTATTTGCAGAAACTCAAAAAATTTATAAAGATTTTTCATCCGAAGAAATAGAACTTACATCGCTTTTTAAACATGTTAAGTATTATAATCCAAAGTTTAAAGAACCTAATGTTATTACTATTCTATCGAATATAGATTATGATAGTAGGGTTATTTATGCAGATAGTTTGCTTCTTGTTTCTTTGGATGTTTACTTGGGAGATAATCATCCTTTTTATGGCGATTATCCAAAATATATAAAGCAAAATAACACCAAAAATCATATTCCTGTAGATGTTGCAAATTCAATTATTGATAAACAACTTGCTTCATCAATCAAAAGAGATTTTATAGCTAAAATGGTTTATGAAGGAAAAAAAATGTATTTGCTCGATATGTATTTACCAGCTGTTTCTGATCAGGAAAAAATAGGATATTCTCAAGATAAAATAAATTGGGCAAGGACAAACGAAGAACAAATTTGGATGTATTTTATAGATAATAAATTGTTATTTAATACAGATACAAAACTAAATCAACGTTTTTTAGAAAATGCTCCTTTTTCTAAGTTTTATACAGATCAAGACAACTTGTCTCCAGGAAGAATTGGTGTTTGGATTGGATGGCAAATTGTAAGGTCTTACATGAAACATAATGATGTATCTTTGCAAGAATTATTAAAAATAGACGAATCAGATTTATTTAATAAATCTAAATATAAACCTAAAAAGTAATGGCTGTTAAACACAATTCTGAAATAAAATTTAAAGTTGGTTTAGATGAAAACAAAGTTCCTGAAGAAATTTCTTGGACGGCAATAGATGGTGGAATTGATAATGAAGCTTCAAAAGCAATTATGATTTCTGTGTGGGATCACAAACAAAAAGATACGTTGCGTATGGATTTGTGGACTAAAGAAATGCCTGTTGATGAAATGAAACAATTTTTTCACCAAACCTTAGTTTCTATGGCAGATTCTTTTGAGAAAGCTACAGATGATGCTAAAATGGGAGCGACAATGAGAGATTTTTGCGATTATTTTGCTGAAAAATTAGAACTTAAAAAATAAGTTTTAAGCTTTTTTGATGCTACTGATAATAAAATCATAGTCTTCTGGCTTGTTTACAAAGTCGATGTCAGAAACATCAATAATTACAACATTTAAGTCTTGTTGAGTGCTTATAAAATTTTTATAACCATCATGTATTTTCTGTAAATATGCTGCTTCTATATTTTGCTCATAATCTCTACCGCGCGTTTTAATGTTTTGTAATAGGCGGTCTGTATTTTGATATAAATAGACATATAAATCTGGCTTTGTAATTTCTTTGTACATCAAATCGAACATTTTTCGGTACAATAGATATTCATCTTTTTGCAAAGTGATTTGTGCAAAAATCAGTGATTTAAAAATGTAATAATCAGAAACTATTAAATTTTTAAATAAGTCTAATTGCGCTAAATCATCTGATAATTGTTGATATCTATCAGCCAAAAAGCTCATTTCTAAAGGAAAAGCAAATCGTTCTTTATCTTCGTAAAATTTTGGTAAAAACGGATTATCAGCAAAACGCTCTAAAATAATTTTAGCATTAAATTCATCAGACAGCATGTTTGATAAAGATGTTTTTCCTGCGCCTATATTGCCTTCAATAGCAATATAATTGTATTTTTCTGCAATAGGAATTGGTCTTTTTAATTTTTCATCAATCAAAGTCACTTCAGTAGAATCAGTACAGTTTTTTAAACAAACAGCAAGTTGTTTTTTTTCTATGGGATGAAAAGTTGTGCTTGCAATTTCTGCTAAAGGAACCAAAACAAATTTTCGATCTAACATTTTTGGATGCGGAACCGTAAGTGTTTTAGAAAAGATAATTTCATCATCAAATAATAGAATATCAATATCAATATTTCTATCAGAATATTGGTTAGAAGCTTTTCTTTTTCTTCCTAAATCTGTTTCTATACTTAACAAAATGTTGATTAAGGTTTCTGGCGGATGATAGGTTGTTACTTTTAAACAAGTGTTTAAGAAATCATCACTGTCAAAACCCCAAGAAGCTGTTTTGTAAATGGATGCTATTTTATGAATATCACCTACTTTTTCTGCAATTAATTGAACTGCTTTTTGTAGATTTTCAAGTTTATTTCCTTGATTTGTTCCTAAAGAAAGGTATGTAATGCGTTGAATTTTCATATTAGAAATACAAAGAAAATAAAAGGAATCTAATTATTACTATTCTTTTATATATTTAATAGAAATAAATTTTTTGATATGAGTTTTACATTTTTCTCGTGAAAATAGTTGTAATCAAAAATGTATTTTTATCAACCAATAATAGACCAAATTGTCTGAAAACTTACAAAAATATTATTTTTATATATAATTATTTATGAGTTGAAGTTATATATTTTTGTGTAAAAAAGTTTTTTTCATGGATTATTGGTTAATAATCCTTCTTTTCCATTTGATATTGTGTGCTGCTAAGAACCATGTCGTTTTTAAAAATTAATTCTAAACATTCTTGGTGTGTGTTGAATGCGCCCGGTTTAAAACCTAGATTGTAGTTCCATTTGTCTGGAGAGTTCGCTTTGATACTGTCGTCCCAGCCATACCATTCGGTAACACCTAAAGCTTCTTGAATTTCGCTTTTAGATTTACCTATAAAAATTTGGTCATCAACAATTTCTGTACTCATTTCATATCTCAAAGCAGGTTTTTCTTTCCATGCTGTAGCTTCAAAATGTTTTTCATGATGATAACTGCTAAAAATATTTATTGCCGGATAAAACATGTAAAAATAAACTAAAGGCGTAAGGATTACACTTACTAAAAAAGTAAGCCATTTACGATTATCGATAGTTTTAACAAATAGCCATACTAAAATAAGTACGATTAATAAAGAAATAATAAAAAGAGGAGTAAATACCATTTTTAATTTGACGATTAGTTAGTAGTTTTAATTTTTAAATAAGTTGCAAAGTTAGTAAACAGAAACTATTCAATGAAATATATTTATAAGGTTTGTACTAAGAATATTCTATTAGAACAATGTATTAAAATAGAAGACTAAATCTGTTAAGATTTATAAGGTTTTGTGAATGAATTTACAGGTGTGTACATAAAAAAAAGGCTGTCTTAAAAAGACAGCCTTTATATTAAATAGTAAGATATTATTAATCTTTTCTAGGAGCTCTAGGTTTTCTATCGTCGCTTCTGCTATCACGTCCGCGATTGTCTCTACTTCCTCTGCTATCACGTCCGCCACTTCTACTATCATCTCTTGGTGGTCTAGCTACATAGCCTTCTGGTTTTGGTAAAATAGCTTTTCTAGATACTTTATCTTTACGAGTTCTAGGGTCTAATCCAAAGTATTTTACATCTAAAATATCTCCCATTTTTACAACATCAGAAACATTGTCTGTTCTTTCCCAAGCTAATTCACTTACGTGTAGTAAAACTTCATTTCCTGGAGCTTCTGTATATTCTACTACAGCACCAAAATCTAACATTTTAATTACTTTAACTTCGTAAACGCTACCAACTTCTGGTTTAAACAACATAGATTCAATTTTAGCAATAACTGCTTCAATTCCTTCTGGTTTCGTTCCTAAAATTTCAATAATTCCTTCTTCTGTTACAGCGTCTTCTGTAATTACAATTGTAGTTCCAGTAGTTTTTTGTAATTCTTGAATATGTTTTCCACCTGGACCAATAAATGCACCAATCATATCATTAGGAATACGTCTAGAAATCATCTTAGGAGCGTGTGCTTTTACTTCTTTATTAGGAGCAGCAATTGTATCCGTTAATTTTTCTAAGATATGTAAACGACCTTCTCTTGCTTGTTTTAAGGCATTCACTAAAATTTCGTAAGAAAGCCCTTTTACTTTAATATCCATTTGACAAGCGGTAATTCCGTCTGCAGTTCCAGTTACTTTAAAATCCATATCACCTAAATGATCTTCATCACCTAAAATATCAGATAAAA
>JANQTQ010000006.1 GCA_030731625.1 Polaribacter sp.
GAGCATATTCACAAAAATAATTACAGGAGAAATACCAAGTTATAAAGTAGCAGAAGATGCTAATTTTATTGCTTTTTTAGATATTAACCCAAACGCAAAAGGACATACTTTAGTAGTTCCTAAAAAAGAGGTAAACAAGCTTTTTGATTTGTCAAAAGATGAATACACACAATTAATGGATTTTTCTTACCGAGTAGCAAAAGCATTAGAAAAAACAGTTGCTTGTAAGCGAATAGGAATGAGTGTAATTGGTTTAGAAGTGCCTCATGTGCATGTTCATTTAATTCCTTTAAATGCAATGTCTGATATACAATTTTCTCAAAAAGTAAAATTAACAAATGAAGAGTTTGCTAGTTTAGCAGCAAGTATTTCTGTGAATTTTATATAGTCTTTTATTTCGAAATAAGCTTTTTTAGTATTATAAATTCTCTCAAGATTAATTTTTTGAGAGTTTTTTTTGGATTAATTATTTGTGAGATTCTCCATCAGAATTACATTTTATTCAAATAAATTACAAATGTAGTTCCTTTATCGATTTCAGATTTTTTTACAAATATTTTTCCGTTGTGATAATCTTCTACAATTCTTTTTGATAGCGATAATCCTAATCCCCAACCCCGTTTTTTTGTTGTAAAACCAGGTTTAAATATTTGTTTAAACATTTTTTTAGGCATTCCTTTTCCTGTATCAGAAACTGTAATTTTTATTTTTTTTGCCGTATTTTCTATTTTTAAATCTATTTGCCCTTTTCCTAACATAGCATCAATGGCATTTTTGATGAGGTTTTCTATCACCCAACCAAATAATTCTGAATTTAAGTTGGTGTAAATTTCAGCATCCGAAGTAGAAAATGAAAATGCAATTTGTTTAGAACTTCTAGATTCTAAATAATCGAACGCATGTTTAGAAATGGATACAATATTTTCTTTTTTCAACTCAGGAACCGAACCAATTTTAGAAAAACGATTGGCAATAGCATTCAATCGAGTTACATCTTTTTCAATTTCTTTGATGTAGGTTTCATTTACATTTTCAATTTTTAAAATTTCTATCCAACCTAATAAAGAAGATAAAGGTGTACCAATTTGATGCGCAGTTTCTTTAGCCATTCCGGTCCAAAGTTTATTGGTTTCTGCGGCTTTGTTTGAGCTGTAAAAAAGGTAAATTACAGCCAGAAAAAGCACTAAAATCAGTAAAAATGCTAACGGATAATAGGTTAGTTTATCCAATAAATCTGAATCTCTGTAATAAATATAATCCGTTTTCCCTAAATACTCAACCAATATAGGCTGATTTTGGCTTTTCATAATTGCCAATTGCTCTTTTAAATAAATAGGATCATTTTCTTTAATAGAATCTAAATTATTTGAGCCTTTGATATTGCCATCAGCATCCACCAAAATAAAAGGAATGTCTTTAGTTCTGCTGATAATTTTTAAGGGTAATTCAGAAATATTTTGGTCTAACTCTTCAATGCTAACAGTTCTTAATTCTTTAATGGCTTCTCCATGAATTTCCATTTTTGCTCGTTCCGCTTTTTTAAATTTCTGAAAAAAAGTATAGGTATTCCAAAGAATTAGAGAAACTATTGTAAACGAAACAACAATTGTAAATCGTTTAAAGAAAAGTGTTTTAGAGTAGATTTTCATTAAAACAAATATAAAGATTTATACTATATAACTCATTTAGAGATTTGATAGTATCTTTACATATCCAAATTTTTTTTATATATGCTTTCTATAAATCCGAAAGAAATTTCTACAGGCGAATTACATGGTTATTTATTAGGTGCAATTGCGCCAAGACCAATTGCGTTTGCAAGTACTATTGATGCTGAAGGAAATCCTAATTTATCACCTTTTAGTTTTTTTAATGTATTTGGTTCTAATCCGCCAATTTTAGTGTTTTCTCCCGCAAGAAGAGTGAGAGATAATACCATTAAAGATACTTTAGAAAATGCTTTAGAAACCAAAGAAGTGGTTATAAATGTTGTAAATTATGCCATTGTACAGCAAATGTCTTTGAGCAGTACAGAATATGCAAAAGGCGTAAACGAGTTTGAAAAAGCAGGATTTACAATGCTACCATCTGATGAAATTAAACCTTTTAGGGTTGCAGAATCACCAGTGCAATTTGAATGTAAAGTTAAAGATGTAATTTTTACAGGTGATGAAGGCGGAGCGGGAAATTTAATAGTCTGCGAAGTAGTAAAGATTCATATTTCGGAAACTGTTTTAGCGGATGATGGAAGTATTGATCAACATAAAATAGATTTAGTAGCACGTGCTGGAGGTAATTATTACACAAGAGCAAGAGATGGGTTTTTCGAAATTCCGAAACCAGTTTCTACTTTAGGGATTGGGGTTGAGGCAGTTCCATTAGAAATTAGAAACAGTAAAATATTGACCGGTAACAATTTAGGAATGTTAGGGAATGTAGATCAACTACCTACATTAGATGCTGTTAATAACTTTAGAAAAGATCATCCTGAATTTATTGGGATAGAAATCACAAAAAAACATACATTTGCCAAACAGTATTTAAGTAAAAATGATGTAGAAAGTGCTTGGAAAGTACTTTTATTAAAATAGAAATTATGGAAGTTATTGGTAAAGTAAAATTAATTGGAGAGGTTCAAACTTTTGGAACAGGTGGTTTTAGAAAAAGAGAACTAGTTGTAACGACTGATGAGCAATATCCACAAATGATAATGATCGAGTTTGTACAAGACAAAACAGACTTGTTAAACAATTATAAAGTAGGGCAAGATGTAAAAGTTTCTATTAATTTACGCGGTAGAGAGTGGATCAATCCAGAAGGTGTTGCAAAATATTTTAATGCAATTCAAGGATGGAGAATTGAAGGATTATCTCAAGGTTCTAGTGCTCCGAGTGCAGCTCCTGTTGATAAATTTGAAGCAGCTTCTAGTGTTTCTGATGAAGAGCCAGATGATTTACCTTTTTAATAGTTAAATTAGAATGATAGAAAGTTATCTTTCTAGAGATAAAATAAAAAAGAGCGAATTCTTAATTGAATTCGCTCTTTTTGTATAAAATTTATTCTTTTCTCTCTTGTCTATTTTCTCTCTGCTCTAGATTTTTTTTTTTTTTTTCAGGCATTGGTCCACGTAAATGAATGATTAATCCATTTAAAAAATTACGTAAAATTTGGTCACCACATTCTACATATTTTTCATGTTCCTCATTTCTAAAAAGCGCACCTAATTCTCCTTTAGAAACTTTAAAATCTACCAAAGCACAAATTTCTACAATATCTGTATCTCTTAATTTATGTGCTACCCTTAATTTTTTTAAAATATCATTATTCGTTAATCCCATAATACAAATGTAAGTTTTTTAACTGACTACACTAAAAATAGCCCATGCGTAAATTGCAAATCTTCCAAATCTAAATAACCCAAAAAGTGCTACATTTTTAAAAGGATATTTTATCATTCCGGCTGCAACACACGCAATTGAAAATGGTAATGGTAATAAAGCACCCACTAAAATTAAAATTCCACCCCATTTACGAGCGTTTTCTAAATTTTTAGCCATCTTAATTTCTAAATATTCTTTTACCGATTTTATTTCTAAAGCTGTTTTTCCAATATAATAAGATATTAAACCTCCAGAATAGGAAAGTGTAGCTAGTATTGCTAAATTTAAAATAGGATCATCTGTTTTTTTAGACCATGCGATAAAAATTTCTGGTGGAATTAAACCTAACAATGTTTCAGAAATAAAGAATGTAACTAAAATTCCTAACTTAGAAAAAGTTTCTGTAAAATGATGTAGGCCATCATTAATATTATATACATATTTGTTAAATAAGTAAATTCCTAAAACGATACCCAAAATTGGTAGGATAGCTTTTTTTAAATTAGAACCAACAAATTGATAAAAGCCCGTTCTTGCATAATAATTATGTATTAACGTTGCTTTTTCTGTTTTTGTTTTCTCTCTTTTTTTTCTCTTTAATTTTCGCATTTTATGTGTTTTAACTAAATTAAAACGAGTTACAAAAATAAGAACAATATTCTTATTAATTAACATTATCTAATTTTTAAAGTATTTAATAAATTCGCAATAAATTAACAAAAAGTATGATTTGGCTTACAGAAAAAATTGAATTTCCCGATTATCGATATACAACCAAAGAGGGAATTATTGCCTTAGGTGGAGATTTGTCTGTAGATAGATTACTCTTTGCATACAAAAACGGAATTTTCCCTTGGTTTTCTGATGATGAACCTATTGTTTGGTATTGCCCTTTTAAAAGAATGGTTTTGTTTCCTGATGAATTAAAAGTGTCTAAATCGATGCGGAAAATCATTCATAGAAAAGAATTTATTATCACTGAAAATAAAGTTTTTGACGAAGTAATTTTTAATTGCAAAAACATCGATAGAAATGACGGTTTTGGAACTTGGATTACAGACGACATGCAACAAGCTTATATGAACTTGCACAAAAAGGGAATCGCAAAATCTGTTGAAGTTTGGTTAGATAATGAATTAGTTGGTGGTTTATACGGTTTAGAAATAAACAATATTTTTTGCGGAGAAAGTATGTTTAGTAAAGTTTCAAATGCATCAAAATTAGCTTTTATTCACTTGGTTCAAAGTAATAAGTATAGTTTTATAGATTGTCAAGTTTATAACAATCATTTAGCAAGTTTAGGCGCTATAGAGATAGAAAGAGATTTATTTTTGAAACTTTTAAAGAATAATGTATAACCTCAAAAAGTGTAGTATAAAAAAACCTCGCAAGTTTAGTTGCGAGGTTTTTAGTATTAGATATTTCTGTATTCACAGAAAATAAGTTGATTATCCTAAAGTTACTCTTTTAAAAGTAGATACTTCAACATCACCATACGTTTTTACATATTGTGCAACGTTTTTCTTATCATCTTTAATAAAAGCCTGATCTAAAAGACATTGTTCCATATCTAAAGTTGTATTATCAGCAATAAATCTTTCGATTTTTCCAGGTAAAATTTTATCCCAAATTTTTTCAGGTTTACCTTCTGCAGTTAATTCAGCTTTTGCATCAACTTCAGCTTGTGCTAAAACTTCAGCAGTTAATTGAGACATAGAAATGTATTTAGGAACATTTTTTAAAGTTTTTCCTAATCTAGCTAACTCAATATTATCTTTTTCAATAACAGCAATTCTAGCCTCTGTTTCAGCAGCTACAAAAGCAGGATCAAAATCTTTATAAGATAAAGTTGTTGCGCCCATAGAAGCAATTTGCATTGCTACATCTTTAGAAAGTTCTTCAGCATTGTCTACAGCAGCAGATAAACCTACTAAAGCAGCAATTTTACCAATGTGAGTATACGCACCTACATAAGCAGCTTCAATTTTTTCAAAAGCAGTAATATCTAGTTTTTCACCAATAACACCAGTTTGTTCAACTAATTTATCAGCAACAGACATACCTCCAAAATCAGCAGCTAAGAAAGATTCTTTACTGTCGTGATTTAAAGCGATTTCTGCAAATTGACTACCTAATGCAACAAAAGCATCGTTTTTACCAACAAAGTCAGTTTCACAAGCCAAAACGATAGCAACACCAACAGTGTTATCGTCGTTAATTTTAGTTACTGCAACACCTTCTGTAGAATCTCTATCAGCTCTTTTAGCAGCAATTTTTTGACCTTGTTTACGTAAAACATCAATTGCTTTATCGAAATCGTTACCAGCCTCAACTAATGCCTTTTTACAGTCCATCATTCCAGCGCCAGTAGCTTCTCTTAAGTTTTTAACATCAGCAGCACTAACTTTTACTGTTTCCATGTTACTTTATATTTTAAAGGTTATAATTATAGTTTATTCGTCGTCAAAGTCTTCATCATCAGTAATCACAACTTTTGCTTTTACCTTTTTTGATGCAGATTTCTCTCCTTTTACTTTTCCTTCTTTGCCCTCTTTATCTTTATCAGATTTTCTTTCTGATAAACCTTCAGCAATTGCATCAGTAACATAAGATAATACTTTGTTTACAGATTTAGAAGCGTCATCATTTGCTGGAATAACGAAATCTACTAATCTAGGATCAGAGTTTGTATCAACCATTGCAAAAATAGGAATGTTTAAGTTTCTAGCTTCTGCAACTGCAATGTGTTCTTTTTTGATGTCTATTATAAATAAAGCACCTGGTAAACGAGTCATATCAGCAATAGAACCTAAATTCTTTTCTAATTTTTCTCTTTGACGATTTATTTGTAATTTTTCTCTTTTAGATAATGCATCGAAAGAACCGTCTTGCTTCATTCTATCAATATGAGCCATTTTTTTAACAGCTTTTCTAATAGTAACAAAGTTAGTTAACATACCACCTGGCCATCTTTCTGTGATGTAAGGCATGTTTACTGCTTGTGCTTTTTCTGCAACAATATCTTTAGCTTGTTTTTTAGTTGCTACGAATAAAATTTTACGTCCAGAGTTTGCAATCTTTTTTAAAGCTTCTGCAGATTCTTCTATTTTAGCAGCTGTTTTATACAAATCGATGATGTGAACACCATTTCTTTCTGTATAAATATAAGGAGCCATGTTAGGGTTCCATTTTCTAGTTAAGTGTCCAAAATGAACACCACTATCTAATAATTCTTGAATGTTTACGTTTGCCATTTTTTAAATGTGTTTACTTTCTGTTGTTAAATCAATATATAAGTAGTCTTTTACGAGTCTTATATATTTAGATACTAAACTGTTAATTTAATTTATAACAGTCTCTTAAAGTTAAAAAATTCTGAATATATGCTGAAAATGAATTCAGCATATATTGCAGTAATAAGATTAACGTTTCGAGAACTGGAATTTCTTACGTGCTTTCTTCTGACCGAATTTCTTACGTTCAACCATTCTAGGGTCACGAGTTAATAAACCTTCTGGTTTTAAGATTGCTCTGTGTTCTGGTTCAATAGAAACTAAAGCTCTTGTAATAGCCAAACGAATTGCTTCTGCTTGACCTGTTACACCACCACCGTAAACATTTACTTTAATATCATAAGATGTTAAGTTTTCTGTTAACATTAAAGGTTGTTGTACTTTATATTGTAAAGTTGAAGTTGTAAAATAGTTTTTAAATTCTTTTTTATTAACTACAATAGCGCCTGATCCTTCCGAAAGATAAACACGAGCAACAGCTGTTTTTCTTCTACCTATTTTGTGTACTATATCCATTATTTATAATCGTTAAGGTTAATAGCTTTAGGTTCTTGACCTGCATGTTTGTGCTCTGTACTTGCATATACGTACAAGTTTCTGTATAAAGCGCTACCTAAAGTGTTTTTTGGTAACATTCCTTTTACAGC
This sequence comes from Polaribacter sp., assembly GCA_030731625.1. GTDB lineage: Bacteria > Bacteroidota > Bacteroidia > Flavobacteriales > Flavobacteriaceae > Polaribacter. The sequence goes on from JANQTQ010000006.1 coordinate 7,321, forward strand.
TTTTTCTATAAGTCTTGTAGGATCTTTAGCAAACATTTCTGTAGCAGTTAACGATCTTTGTCCTCCTGGGTAACCTGTGTGACGAATATAAGATTTGTCAGACCATTTTTTACCAGTTAGATTAATTTTTTCTGCGTTGATGATAACCACGTTATCTCCACAATCTACGTGAGGAGTATAGTTTGGTTTGTATTTACCTCTAATTAGCTTTGCTACTTTAGAAGCTAGACGACCCAACGTTTGCCCGTCCGCATCAACTAAAACCCACTCCTTGTTTACGGTAGCGCTGTTAGCTGATACTGTTTTGTAACTTAATGTGTTCATAATTACACTATTAGTTTTTGTTTAATTAATAATATTGAATTTTCCTTAAAAAAGGAGTGCAAATGTACTACTATTTATTTGATTGACAAATAGTGCTTTAGTATATAATTAAGAAATATTTTTTTGAAAGGAAATTATCTCGATTAAATTAAAAAATCTGAGGATACTTTTTTAATAAAAGCAAGCCTCAGATTTAAATAATATATTTAGTTTTTAATTTCTTAATCAACTAATTTTATAGCACTTGCTACAAATTTGTTGTCTACGATTTCACCGGTAACTTCGCCTTTTCTAATAACATTACAAAAACCAATGTTTTCATCGTGTGCATCTCCAAAATCGTCAATTTTAAAACCCTCCACAAAATAGGCTTTGCCGTCTAAACGAACTGCTAAGCTACATCCAGATTCAGAATCTAAATCGAATTTACATTGTCCGCAAGAAAGTTCTGCGACTTGTTTTATTTCTTTCTTGTTTCCGCAAGAAGCTAAAATCAATAAACTTAAAATTAGTATTTTTTTCATAATTGAATATTTTAAATAGTTCTCGTTATGAATTTTTGTATTCTTCTTAAATTCACTCCAAATGACATTTTGTATTGTCAA
>JANQTQ010000007.1 GCA_030731625.1 Polaribacter sp.
GAAAAACCATACAAGTGGCTGCAGAAGTATGCACACGACCTTGTGTTTCTGTTTGCGGAACTCGTTGCACACGATGAACGCCTGCTTCAAACTTTAAAGTACCATAAACATCGGCTCCATTTACTTCAAACTGAATTTCTTTAAAACCACCGTTTGTTCCTTCAGAATAATCTACAGTAGAAACTTTCCAACCTTTACTTTCGCAATATTTAGAATACATTCTAAATAAATCTCCTGCAAAAATACTTGCCTCATCGCCTCCTGTTCCTGCACGTAATTCTACTACTGCATTTTTAGAATCTTCTGGGTCTTGCGGAATTAATAAAAACTTAATCTCTTCTTCTAATTTCGGAATTCTATCATTGGCTTCTTCAATCTCCATCTTAGCCATTTCTGTCATTTCTGCATCAGAACCATCAGAAATAATTTCTTTTGCCTCCTCTATATTGCTTAATAAAGATTGATATTCTTCACCTTTCTTTACAACGCTTCCTAAATCTTTATACTCTTTGCTTAATTGTACATAACGTTTTTGATCCATGATAATATCTGGCTGAATAATCAAATCAGAAACCTCATCATAACGTTGTTTAACAATTCTTAATTTATCTAACATCTTCTACACTTTTCTTGGACTGCGAATTTACAATTTTTATGGGTATCTTTGAAGAAACCAAAAAATATTTTATGAGATTGTTACTCTTTTTATTTTGCTTTTTTCTGATGGTTTCTTGTCAAAATCAAACCAAAAAAAACAAAAAACCATCTTTTTTAATAGGTAATTGGATTCGGCTAAATGATAAAGAAGGTAGCCAAACTTATGAAACTTGGAACACCAATTTTACCGGAATTGGCTATACAAAAAAACAACAAAAAACTACCTTTCAAGAAATACTGAGCATTGTAACGATAAAGGATAACCTCTATTTAAAGGTGGAAGGTGTAAATGAAACTGCTACATTGTTTAAATTTACGCATCAAACAGATACTTCATTTGTTTGTGAAAACCCACAAAATGAGTTTCCAAAAAAAATACACTATTATTTAGAAAACAAACAATTAAAAGCAATTGTTTCTGCTGATGATTTTAGAATTGATTTTGTTTTTGATTCCTATAACAGAAAATAATTTTTAAGTTATTTAGTTTCTAAACTTATGAAAATTCTTCCTTTCTATTCTTTAATAAGAGAAAAATAGCACAAAATATTATTTTAATATTGTAAAATAAAACGTGGTTCCTTTACCTTCTTGGCTTTCTATCCAAATAGTACCTTTATAAAATGTTATGATTTTTTTTACAATAGATAATCCAATTCCTGAAGAAGAACTTGTACTTTCTAATTTGGTAAATACTTTAAATATCTGATCAAAATAATCCGAATGAATTCCAATTCCGTTGTCTTTTACAAAAAACTCAAAATATTTATTTTTATCAGTTACACCCACTTCAATAATACCTTCTTCCTTATCGTTATATTTTATAGCATTTTCAATTAAGTTTAAAAAAACTTGCTTAAATCTCCATGCATTTCCATATAAACTCGGTAATTTTTTTTGAACAGTAAATTTTATATGATTAGGAATTGAGACAATTTGTAAAACCTCATCTACGACTATATTAAAATCAACTAGTCTGTCTTCTGATTCTAATTTATCAATCGTTGAATAATCTAAGATTCCTTTTATCAAAAAGTCCATTTTCTCAACATCAAACAAAATTTCTTTTAAAAGATTCGAAAAATTCTCATCTAACGACTCTTTATTGTCATCTATAAACCAATCAATTAATGTATAAATATTTACTAAAGGTGCTTTTAAATCATGAGAAACAGCATGTGCATATTCATTTAATTCCTCATTTTGAACTGATAAATTTTTTAATAATTCTTCTTTCTTTTGTTCTTGCACTTTTATAAGTTCTTCGTGCTCTTTTCTTTGAATAACATTTACAAGCATATTTGCAAAAACAAACAGAATATTTTTTTCGTTATCAGAATATTTATTAATTTTTTTAACCGAATCAAAACCAATAAAACCAATTAATTCGTTGTTTTTAATTTTTGGTATTGTTATCAAACTTTTAATTCCTTGTGGTTCTATAATAGCACGTAAACCAAACTCGCCATCTTCTGGCAAAAGACTAACATCTTCTACATAAAAAGCCTCTCCTTTTTTATGTGCATCTAGCCAATGTGTAATATAATCAATTGGTATATTTTGTAAATTATCTATCTCAGGATCGATGCCTTCTGCACACCATTCATAAGTATTACTAGTTGTATTATTTACAAAATCATAAGAAAAAATATAACTTCTGTCTGCTTCTACAAACGCTCCTATTTGTTTTAATGATTTTTCAACAAGTGCATCTATATTAGATAAATCTGCATTTATATATTTTGTAGAAATACTAATTAATAGGTCTTGAAAGCGTAATTGCCTTTCGATAATTTTATCTTTTTCAACTTGCTCAAACCCATCCTTTTCATTTTCTATAGATTCTTTCATATTCTTTTTCTTAAAAATTTGTTTGTATAAATATAATGCCTATCCATAAAGCCTTTTTAATAATTTAAAATAAAAATATTTTGTATTTATGATTAAAATCTAATAAATATATTTTATGAAAATTAATATTCAATACCAAGATACAATTAAAATTCTTTTTAAACATAGTGCGAATAATTTCAAAAACGAAAAAACTCCAAATTTATTTTTTTGGAGTTTCTTTTTTTTATCTTAGTTATTGTTTATCCGCATTTAGAAGAACCACAATCTTTACAAGTTAAACAACCTTCTTGATAAATTAGATTACCAGAATCGCAGTTTGTACATGTTTGTCCTTTTACTTCTGTACCATCTTCTACATAACGTTTTAGTGCACGTTGCACCCCGTTTTTCCAAGTACTAATAGACTCTGAATCTAATTGTAAACTTTGTATCAATTCTACAATTTTATCAACTGGCATTCCATGACGGATGGTTCCAGAAATTAGTTTAGCATAATTCCAAAATTCTGGATTAAACTTGTGTGATAACCCTTCAATCGTAGTTTTATAACCTCTTTTGTTTTCATATTGAAAATCGTAACGAGAAGAACCATCTTCGTTTCTGTTTTTAATAATCAATCCTTTTTCTACCCAACGCGGAATTAATATTCCGTCTTCATCATCAGTTAATCCTGTAAAAATTTCATACGGTCTGTCATCAACCAAACCAACAAAAGCAATCCATTTTTCTTTTTGATTTTGAAAACGTACAACATCTGCTTCTAAAGTTTGAGGACGTTTTTTTGAGAAATTTGTAGTAGTTGTTTTACTATCTTTCTTTTCATCCGCAGAAATTAACACTCCAGAACGAGAACCATCTCTATAAACAGTAACGCCTTTACAACCAACTTCCCAAGCTTTTAAATACAATTCTCCAACTAATTCTTCTGTTGCATCATTTGGTAAATTTACAGTAACACTTATAGAATGATCTACCCATTTTTGAATTGCTCCTTGCATTTCTACCTTACTATCCCAATCAATATCATTAGATGTAGCTTTGTAATAAGGCGATTGTTTTACCAAATCGTTTAGTTCTTCTTGACTAAAGTTTTTACTAGAATCGATTCCGTTAACATCCATCCATTGTTTAAAACGATGGTGAAAAACCACATATTCTTCCCAAGAATCGCCTAATTCATCAACAAAATCAACTCTTGTTCCTTTATCATTCGGATTCACTTTTTTTCTTCGCTTATAAACTGGCATAAATACAGGCTCAATTCCAGATGAAGTTTGCGTCATTAAACTCGTAGTTCCTGTTGGTGCAATAGTTAGTAAAGCAATATTTCTACGACCATGTTCTAACATTTCGTAATATAGTTTACTATCTGCTTCTTTTATTCTTAAAATAAACGGATTATTTTTTTCTCTATTGGCATCAAAAATAGAAAACGCACCTCTTTCTTTCGCTAAATTTACGGATGCTCTATAGGTTTCTATCCCTAATGTCTTATGAACTTCTGTAGAAAATTTATTTCCTTTTTTACTTCCGTAACGAATTCCTAAAGCAGCTAACATATCTCCTTCTGCCGTAATACCAATACCTGTTCTTCTACCTTCGTATGCTTTTTGTCTGATATTTAACCACAGATTTTTTTCTGTTGCTTTAACATCATCTTGTTCTGGATCTGCATCAATTTTTGCTAAAATTCCATCAATTTTTTCTAACTCTAAATCAATGATGTCATCCATCATTCTTTGAGCAATAACGATATGTTTTTTAAATAATTCGAAATTGAAAACGGCCTTTTTCGTAAACGGATGTTCTACATAAGAGAACAAGTTTATTGCCAATAAACGACAAGAATCATAAGGACATAAAGGAATTTCTCCACACGGATTTGTAGAAACCGTTTTGTAGCCTAAATCTGCATAACAATCTGGCACAGATTCATTGATAATGGTATCCCAAAATAAAATTCCTGGTTCAGCAGATTTCCATGCGTTATGTACAATTTTATCCCAAATTTTAGTTGCTTCGATTTCTTTAGTATATAAAGGATCTTTACTATTAACAGGATATTTTTGTATGTATTTTTGATTTGCCTTTACGGCTTTCATAAAATCATCGTCAATTCTTACAGAAACATTTGCACCCGTAACCTTACCTTGCTCTAATTTTGCGTTGATAAAATCTTCTGCATCTGGATGATTGATAGAAACAGATAACATTAAAGCACCTCTTCTACCGTCTTGAGCAACTTCTCTTGTGGAGTTTGAATAACGCTCCATAAAAGGAACAATACCTGTGGATGTTAATGCAGAGTTCTTTACAGGAGAACCTTTTGGACGGATATGTGATAAATCGTGACCAACCCCACCTCTACGTTTCATTAACTGCACTTGCTCTTGATCTATTTTCATGATTCCGCCGTAAGAATCAGAGTTACCATCATTACCAATTACAAAGCAGTTAGACAAAGAAGCAATTTGAAAAGGATTTCCAATTCCTGCCATTGGGCTTCCTTGAGGAACGATGTATTTAAAATCTTTTATAGCCTCAAAAATTTCTGATTCTGTTAAAGGATTTGCATATTTTTCTTCAACTCTTGCAATTTCTGATGCAATTCTGTGATGCATTTCATCTGGAGTGCTTTCATAAATATTATCGACAGAATCTTTTAAAGCGTATTTATTTAACCACACAGATGCGGCTAATTCATCGCCTTTAAAGTAGTTAAGTGCAGCTTTCAAAGCTTCATCTCTAGAATAGGTTTTTGTTGGAACGAGTACAGTTTGAGATTTCATTGTTTTTTTAGGTAATTTAATTAATTTTGGAGGAGTTTAACGCTCAACAAATATACAACCTAAAAAGCAACAATTTTAAAAAAGTTTTCAGTAAAAATTCATAAACACCTAAAAAAGAGACATCTAAAACTTATCAACACAAAAAAGTTAACAAATAATTTAATTTTTATTAAAAATGATTTGATTTAATATTCAAAAATTCCGAACTCACTTTTAATCGTTAATTTCTTACCTTGAAGAGAATCAGGAGCTAAAGATTTTACGCTACCAACAATTTTTGCATCTACATTAAACGATTTAGAAATAGCAATAATATTTGCTGCAATTTCTAGAGAAACATAAACCCCAATTAAACGTCTATAATTAAAATCTGAATTTCACTATTTTTAATCTATTTCTTTTATTTATCAATTTAAATATAAATGTAGTAAAGAAAAACAAACTTTTCTAAAAAAAATGGGTCTAACGATAGAATTAAAAAATTAACTAAATGAAATTAAAATTAACTAAAGTATTATTACTAACAGTAATCTTAATCTCAAAAGTTACTTTCGCACAAGTAACAACTCAATTTGGACCAGATGGTTTTATTAAAATAGAAGAAGGCTCAGGTGGTTTTAATGCAGATCTTGACTCTGGTGACAGATTCAGTCGCGATCATGACCAGGCAGGTGATATTGATGGTGATGGGGTTATCGATTTAGTTGTTGGCGCAAGATCTGATGATGACGGACAAACAGATGCAGGAGCAGTATATATTCTTTTTATGAATACTGATGGAACCGTAAAATCAAACCAAAAAATATCTGCTTTAGAAGGTGGCTTTAACGAAACCTTATTAGAAAAAAACTATTTTGGTTATGGTGTTGCAGGAATAGGAGATTATGATGATGATAACATTCCAGATATTGCAGTTTCTGCACCAAACTCAACAAATATTGCCTTATATATAATTCATTTAAACAGAGATGGAACCGTAAAAAGTTATGTTAAAAATTCAAATATTATTGCACAAGGTTTATCCGCTATTGGAGATTTAAATAATGACGGAAAGATTGATTTAGTAGCTTGTGACCCTAATTCAGATGCGGGAGGAAGAAATAGAGGTTCAATAGATATTTTATTTTTTGACAACGCTTCTCAAGTAATAACTAATGAAACTGTTCGCATAAATTCTACTTCTGGAGGTTTTGGATCAGGTTTAGAAGATGAAGATAATTTTGGAGGAAGAGAAGTTGCAATGCTAGGAGATTTAGACAATGATGGCACGCAAGAAATGGCCGTTGGTGCATTTATGTCTGATGGCGGCAAAGGCGCTGTTTGGATTCTTTCTTTAGACGCAACAAACCATAATGTTGTATCTAAAATTAAAATTACAGAAGGCTTAAATGGTTTTAACGACACTTTGTCTACTGACCTAAACTCAAACGGTACAAATGGAGCACAATTTGGACATGCAATGTGTGCACCTGGAGATTTAAATGGAGACGGTATTCCTGATTTAATTACAGGAGCTAATCAGCAAAATGAAGGAGAAGCCTATATTCTTTATCTAAATAAAGATAAAACAATAAAAACCTACACTAAAGTAGACGAACTAGAAGGCGGTTTCGATTTTACTTTTGGATCTGGAGAACGTTTTTCAAGATCAATTTCCTTTGTTGGAGATTTGCGTGGTGATGGTTCTATTGCAGTAAATTTTGGAGGAGGAGTTGGAGCTGGAGGAACAGGAACGCTGTATCTTTTATTCTTTAAACCTTGTATTTTTAATAAAGAGCCTGATTTTAATCGTTGGTCTGGTGGAGAAACACTTTTTTCAAACTGGACTCATGCAACACAAACTGTAAGTAATCCATTAACTTTTGAACAATGTACTTTTAAAGCTTTTGAAAACGACGCTGCCTACATAACCTATAATCACAATGATGGAAGATGTATTGCAATGAATGGAAATGTAAATTTACTAGCAAGCTCTGAATTAAGTACTGCTTATACTAACCAATGCTATAGTACTTCTTTGTCCCTAATAAACAATGAGTTTATTGAAAACTCTATAGAAGTTTATCCAAACCCAGCAGTTTCTACAATTGTGCTTTCTAACAAGAAAATAAACTTTTCTTTAAATGATAATTTTCAAATTTATAGCACCACAGGAAAACAGCTATATACTTCTAATATTATATCGCAAGAAACAAATATTGATATTTCTAACTACGCTAAAGGTTTGTATTTTTTAGTAAGTAAGATGAATGGAAAGATTAAAACGTTTAAAATTGTAAAAGAATAATGATTCTAATTTTTGAAAAAAAATATTAGTTAATACCTCAGCAAAAACTCCAAATACTTTTAAAAGCATTTGGAGTTTTTTTATTATTTAAAATGATTCGTTTCTTTTAATATTCAAAGACACCAAACTCACTTGTAATAGTCAGTTTTTTAGTTGATGAAGCTTCTACTCGACCCACAATTTTAGCGTCTACATTAAAAGATTTCGAAATCTCAATAATATTTGCTGCTATTTCTGAAGAAACATAAACTTCCATTCTATGTCCACAGTTAAAAACCTGGTACATTTCTTTCCAATCTGTTTTAGATTGTTCTTGTATCAATTTAAATAGAGGCGGAATCGAAAACATATTATCTTTTACAATATGTAAATTATCTACAAAGTGTAAAATTTTAGTTTGAGCACCTCCAGAACAATGAATCATTCCGTGAACTGTATCTGAATTAAATTCTGATAAGATTTTCTTAATAATTGGCGCATACGTTCTTGTTGGTGACAATACTAATTTACCTGCATCAATTGGTGAATTTTCTACTTTATCTGTTAGTTTTACATTTCCAGAATACACTAAATCTTCTGGAACAGCTGCGTCAAAACTCTCTGGATATTTAGTTGCTAAATATTTATGAAAAACATCGTGTCTTG
>JANQTQ010000008.1:0-4955 GCA_030731625.1 Polaribacter sp.
TTTTATCATTTTCTATACGTGCAAAAACAATCATCAAATTACAGAAACCTGCATTTGAAATCCACATTTTTTGACCGTTTATTTTATATGATTTTCCATCTTCAGAAAGCGTCGCAGTAGTTTTACCAGAATTAGCATCAGATCCTGCGCCAGGTTCTGTTAAACAATACGCGCCCATCCATTCTCCAGTAGCTAATTTAGGAACATATTTTTGTTTTTGTTCTTCTGTTCCATATAATGTAATTGGCATTGTTCCAATTCCTGTATGTGCACCAAAAGCTGTACTTAAAGAACCTGTTCCACTAGAAATATATTCGCAAGTAATCATCGTAGAAACAAAACCCATTCCCATTCCGCCGTATTCTTCAGGAACTGCAACGCCTAAAAAACCAAGTTCACCCGCTTTTTTCATTACTTCTTCAGTAAGCTTGTAATCTTTAGCTTCAAAACGATCTCTATTTACAATAATTTCACGTTCGGTAAATTCTTTTACCGCTTCTTTCATCATTATCTGCTCTTCAGAAAAATCTTCTGGAGTAAATATGTCTTCACATTTTGTTTCAACGACAAGGAATTGACCACCTCTTAATATATCTTTATTTGTTGTTTCCATTCTATAAGTTTTTAATCTTGATTTTTGTTAATTTAAAAATTCGAAAATACCTGCTGCACCTTGACCTGTTCCAACACACATTGTTACCAATCCGTATTTATTTTTCATGTCACGCTTGCGCATTTCATCAAACAATTGAACCGATAATTTTGCTCCTGTACAACCTAAAGGATGTCCTAATGCAATTGCGCCACCATTTACATTGATCATATTTGGGTCTAAACCTAACTCGCGAATTACCGCTAAAGATTGAGACGCAAAAGCTTCATTTAATTCAATTAAGCCAACATCATTTTGATGCAAACCTCCTTGTTTTAATGCCTTCGGAATTGCAGCAACTGGACCAATACCCATAATTCTTGGAGGTACACCTGCAGCAGCATAACTTACCATTCTTGCAATGGGTTTAAGATTTAGTTCTTTAACCATATCTTCGCTCATTACCATTACAAAAGCTGCGCCATCACTCATTTGAGATGAATTACCAGCTGTTACACTTCCATTAGCAGCAAAAACAGGACGTAATTTTTCTAAGCCTTCAATATTAGAACCTAAACGAGGACCTTCATCTTTGTTTACTACATACGATTTTGTTGCTTTTTTTCCCTTAGCATCTACATAGGTTTGATTTACGGTAATAGGCACAATTTGCGAATCAAATCGACCTTCAGCTTGTGCTTTTAATGCTTTTAGATGAGAGTTTAATGCAAATTCATCTTGGTCTTTTCTTGAAATATTAAATTCATTGGCAACCGCTTCTGCAGTGTTTCCCATTCCCCAATAATATTCTTCATGACCAGCAGCAATTGTATCATAATTTAATTCAGGTTTAAAACCCGTCATTGGCACAGAACTCATACTCTCTGCACCACCGGCAATAATACATTCTGCCATTCCCGATTGAATTTTAGCAACTGCCATTGCAATTGTTTCTAATCCTGATGAACAAAAACGATTTACGGTAACTCCAGGAACATCAACAATATCTAATCCCATTAACGAAATTAATCTTGCCATGTTTAATCCTTGAGCACCTTCTGGCATCGCATTTCCTACAATTACATCATCAATTCTTTTTTTGTCGAATTCTGGCAATTCCTTCATCATGTATTGGATGGTTTCTGCCGCCAATTCATCAGCTCTTTTAAATCTGAACAATCCTTTAGGTGCTTTTGCAACTGCTGTTCTATATCCTTTTACTATATATGCTGTTTTCATAATCCTATCCCTAACCCTTTCCTAAGGAAAGGGAATTTTTACGGGTTATTTTTTTAATTTATATATTTCATTTTAATTTCCGATTTTATAGTCTTCCCTTTGGGAAGATTTAGATGGGATTTTAATTGCGTAAAGGTTTTCCAGTTTTTAACATATGCTGAATTCTTTCTAAAGTTTTTCTTTCAGTACAAAGTGATAAGAAAGCTTCACGCTCTAGATCTAATAAATACTGTTCAGTAACTTTGGTTGGTTCTGATAAATCTCCTCCAGCCATTACATAAGCAAGTTTATTTGCAATTTTCTGATCGTGAGCAGAAATATATTTACTGTCTTGCATAGAATCTGTACCTACTAAAAACATACCTAAAGCTTGTTTACCAAGAACTAAAACATCATCGCGTTTAACAGGTTGTGTATAACCAGCTTCTGCCATTAAAATTGCATGTTTTTTAGCTTGTGCAATTTGACGATCTTTATTAACAACAACTACATCTTTCCCTTTTTGAAGTATGCCTAAATCGAAAGCTTCGTAAGCAGAAGTTGCTACTTTTGCCATTCCGATAGTTAAGAAATGTTCTTGTAAAACGTTTAATTGAACATCGCCTTTATGAAATAAATCGGATGCTCGTAAAGCCATTTCTTTAGAACCACCACCACCAGGAATTACACCAACTCCAAATTCTACTAATCCCATATACGTTTCTGCTGCTGCAACTACTTTATCTGCATGTAAAGAAATTTCACATCCACCACCTAAAGCCATTCCATGAGGAGCAGAAATAGTTGGAATTGCAGAATAACGCATACGCATCATTGTGTCTTGAAAATATTTGATAGCCATATTTAACTCATCATATTCTTGCTCTGCAGCCATCATAAAAATCATTCCAATATTTGCACCAACAGAAAAGTTTGCTGCTTGATTACCAACAACCAAACCTTGATAGTTTTTTTCTGCTAAATCAATTGCTTTATTAACTGCTGCTAAAACATCACCACCAATGGTGTTCATTTTAGATCGGAATTCTAAATTTATAACTCCGTCTCCTAAATCTTCAATTACTGCACCTGAATTTTTCCAAACTTCGTTTGATTTTCTAATATTATCTAAAATAATAAATGACTCTTGACCAGGTTTTTTAACTTGTGCTTTTGCAGGAATATCATAATAAAAAGTTGCTCCTTCTTTTATGCTATAGAATGATGTTTGTCCATTTGCTAGCATTTCTGTTACCCAAGAAGCAATTTCATGACCTTCTGCTTTCATCAACTCAACACCTTTTGCAACACCAATGGCATCCCAAATTTGGAAAGGACCGTGTTCCCAGCCAAAACCAGCTCTTAAACCATCATCAATTCTGTATAATTCATCAGAAATTTCTGGAATTCTATTTTGAACATACGCAAACATTGCTGCGAAGCTTTTTCTATAAAATTCACCAGCTTTATCTTTCCCAGCAACTAAAACTTTAAATCTGTCAACAACATTATCAATCGATTTCGTAAGTTCTAAAGTTGCAAATTTTGCAGATTTTTTTTCTCTATATGCTAAAGTATTTAAATCTAAAGATAAAATATTTCTATTTCCTTTAGCGTCTTTGGTCATTTTATAAAAACCTTGACCCGTTTTGCTCCCTAACATTTTGTTTTCCATCATGTGGTTTACAAAATCAGGAATTACAAATTGATCTTTGGCTTCATCATCTGGGCAATTGTCTTTTACGCCATTTGCAGTGTGCACAAGTGTGTCTAAACCAACAACATCAATAGTTCTAAAAGTTGCAGATTTTGGACGACCAATAACTGGACCCGTTAATTTGTCTACTTCTTCAATCGTTAAGCCCATTTCTTTTACAACATGAAATAAACTCATGATGCCAAAAATCCCGATTCTATTTCCAATAAATGCTGGAGTATCTTTTGCTAAAACAGAAGTTTTACCTAAAAATTTATCACCATACATCATTAAAAAGTCTGTAACTTCTTGTTTACAATTTGGTCCCGGAACCACTTCAAAAAGTTTTAAATATCTTGGCGGATTAAAAAAGTGAGTTACTGCAAAATGCTTTTGAAAGTCTTCACTTCTGCCTTCGTTCATAAATTTAATAGGAATTCCAGAAGTATTAGAAGTAATTAAAGTCCCTGGAGTTCTATATTTTTCTAGTTTTTCAAAAACGATTTTTTTAATATCTAATCGTTCTACCACAACTTCCATAATCCAATCAACACCAGCTACTTTCGCAATGTCGTCTTCTAAATTACCTGTTGTAATTCTACTAGCAAATTCTTGCTTATAAATAGGAGAGGGTTTCGATTTTAAAGAAGTTGTTAAAGCATCATTTACTAATCGATTACGAACTACTTTGTCTTTTAATGTAAGTCCCATTGCTGTTTCTTTGTCGTTTAATTCTCTTGGAACAATGTCCAATAAAAGAACTTCAACACCAATATTTGCAAAGTGACATGCAATACCAGAACCCATAATACCGGACCCAATAATTGCTACTTTTTTAATTCTTCTTGTCATTTTTTATCAGTTTTACTTCTTATTTATCTTGATTTGCAGCGTCGAAAATATTTTTATCTGCAATTAATTTATTGATAGTAACCATTACTTTAAAAAATGATTCTAGCTCATTTTCTGTAACATGTTCTCTTACTACATTATTAAATTGATACACATGATTTTTGGAAAATTTACGCATTTCTAAACCATATTCTGTTAATTTAATGATAACACTTCTACCGTCATCAGGATTCTTTTCTCTAGAAATTGCTCCTTTATCTTCCATTGATTTTAAAATTCTAGAAAGACTTGTTGGTTCCATTCCCATTAAAGGACCTAAAGCAGTAGAAGGTGTGCCGTTTACTTTATCAATAGTTAATAAAACAAAAGCCATAGACATTGTGCTACCATAGTTTGCGGCCTGTTCATTGTACATTTTTGCAACAGCTTGCCAAGTTGCTCTTAGCTGATGATCTATTGATATATTTTTATCCATTGCTCCAAAGATATAAAAATTTATTATGCACGCATAGTAAACGTGAAAAAAGTTATGCATGCATAGTAAATTTTAACATAAAATTAAATTTATGAAAATTGCAGAAGAAGTATAGTAATTTT
>JANQTQ010000008.1:4965-8194 GCA_030731625.1 Polaribacter sp.
AAGTTTATTTCTTTTTGTGCCTGTTGAATTTGATATTTCAAGAATATATATTCCACTTGGAAATGAAGATACGTTTATTACTAAATTAGTTTTAGAAACTGATTTTTTTAAAAGTTTTCCTCTAATAGAAAATATTTTTACAGTTATATTTTCAACATTTTTTATGTTTAGAATATCATTTACAGGGTTCGGAAATATTTTTAGGTTATTTAAATCATAAACATAGTTGTTAAGAGTGATGTTACAAGAGTTATTATAAAAATCATCACCTCTACAGGTCAGTTTTCTCCACTCATCCTTAAAATCATAATTTATATTATAAAATAAAAATCCGTTTTCGCCACCAACTCCTTCCGTATATGAATAACTTCCATTTCCAACAAAATAAAATATATTTCTACCCTCAGAGTCCTGCTCTATTCCAGATACAGTAGCGTAATCTTCATTGAAAAACATACCACTAGCAAATTTATCTCCAACTTTAAGAGAAAAATCATACAATACAGATTCGGTTTTTTGATTGTCTTCATTTATGAATAACCGGTAAACTTTTTTTTCTGAGATATCTTCTCTTAAATAGTAATTTAAAAAACTATAATTTGCAATGTCTAAAATGTAAGGTGTTTCTAAACAATTATATGGTTCTGTAAATGTGCCTATTATCGGGTAGTGTATAATTTTCTTATAGGTTTTGTCATTTATAATTGTATCATTACTTATTAAATATCTGCTTATTGAATTCGCCCCACATGGATTTCGACTGTGCCAACCATATCTTTTTATGTCCCAAAAAAAACCTTCTTTAAGTAAAGGTATATAATCTTGTGAAAATAGTTGAAATGTAAATAATATAAATATTAAAAAAAAGGTTCTTTTCATAGCAGGATAATTTTGTTAAAAATACTAATTAATCCCAAATTTTAATGATTACAACAGAATAAAAAGTGCTTTTTTAACAAAAGAGCTTTAGATGTAACAAAATAATTGATTTATCGACAAATACTTCTAAAAGAACTAAATTTGTAGCATTGAACTTTCATAAAATCTATAACAAACAATGAAAAATTTACTAGAAATAAATAATGTTGTAAAAAGCTACGGAGATTTTAGAGCATTAAATGATGTTTCTATTCATATACCAAAAGGAAGTGTTTATGGATTATTAGGTCCTAATGGAGCGGGGAAAACGTCTTTAATTAGAATCATAAATCAAATTACCATGCCAGATTCGGGCTCAATTATACTAGATGGAGAAGCTTTAGCTCCTAAACACACCGCAGTTATTGGGTATATGCCAGAAGAACGTGGTTTGTATAAATCGATGAAAGTTGGCGAACAAGCGTTGTATTTGGCGCAATTAAAAGGATTGAGTAAAGATGAAGCAAAAAAACGCTTAAAATATTGGTTTGATAAGTTTGATATTTCTGCTTGGTGGGGAAAGAAAATAGAGGAATTATCAAAAGGAATGGCGCAACAAGTACAGTTTATTGTTACGGTGATGCACAATCCTAAATTATTAATTTTTGATGAACCTTTTTCTGGATTCGATCCTATAAATGCACAACTAATTGCCAAAGAAATTTTACAATTGCGTGATGAAGGCGCAACGATTATTTTTTCTACACATAGAATGGAATCCGTTGAAGAAATGTGTGATGAAATTGCGTTGATCCATAAATCAAACAAAATTTTAGACGGAAAATTATCAGATATTAAGCGTCAATTTAGAACCAATACTTTTCAGGTTGGTTTACATACAGATCATCCAAAGGAAGTAGAAGCAAAATTAAAAGAAAGTTTTGAGGTGTTTCCTGCGGATTTTAAATTGTTAGGAAACGAGTTAACGTTAAATGTAAAATTGGGCGAAAATAACTCTGCAAATGAATTGTTATCATTTTTAACAAATAGAGGGCAAGTGCAACATTTTGTAGAATTAATACCAAGTGCAAACGATATTTTTATTCAAGCAGTAAATAAAAACAACTAGGAAATGAGCAAGTTAACACTAATAATACAGAGAGAGTTTATTGCTAAAGTGCGTAATAAATCGTTTATAATGATGACTTTTTTAAGTCCGTTATTAATGGTTGGTATGGGTGCTTTGGTATTTTTTCTGATGAAAAAAAATGACGAAAAAGTAAAAGAAATTTTATATGTAGATAATTCTGGATTGTTTACAAAAGTTGATTTTACTGACTCAGAAACCATTCATTATTTAGATTATACATCATTCGGAATTAAAGAAACAAAGAAAAAAGTAGAAGGAGGCGATTATTACGGAGCACTTATAATTCCTGAACAAGATAGTTTAGAGATTTTGGCAAAATCCATCGAATTTTATTCTAAAGATTCTCCAGGAATGTCTATTATGGATGCGCTGGAATCTAAGATTGAGACAAAAATCAGAAATGAAAAATTAAATAATTTCGGAATTGATATCGACCAAATTAATGCTTCTAAAATTCAATCGGATATTAAAATGTATGATTTTTCGGGCGAAGAATCATCCAAATTAATAAATGGGTTAAAAATTGGTTTAGGAGCCATTGCGGGTTATATGCTAATGATGTTTGTAATGATTTACGGTACCTCTGTAATGAGAAGTGTTATTGAAGAAAAAACAAGCAGAATTATAGAAGTTATTGTTTCATCAGTAAAACCCTTTCAATTAATGATGGGTAAAATTATTGGTAACGCCTCTGCAGGATTATTACAATTCTTTATTTGGGGAGTTATATTGTTAATAATTTCTATAGTTGCTTCCTCAATTTTTGGAGTAGATATGGTAGAAATGCAAACTGCAAAATTATCGCCAGAACAATTAGAAGCTGCAAAACAAGCTGCAGGATCTGATAAAATGCAAATGGTAGTTCAAGAATTATTAAGATTACCAATTTTAAAAATGTTCATATTATTTATCTTTTATTTTTTAGGAGGATATATGTTGTATAGTTCACTTTTTGCAGCTGTTGGTGCTGCGGTTGATAATGAAACCGATACACAACAATTTATGTTACCAATTATGCTGCCTTTAATTTTAGGAGTTTACGTAGGTTTTGCAACTGTTATTAACGATCCTCATGGATCTATTGCTGTGTTGTTTTCATACATTCCGTTTACGAGTCCAATAGTAATGTTAATGCGCGTTCCTTTTGGCGTTTCTTGGTACGAATTAGCAATTTCTATGACTTTATTAGTCGCTACTTTTGTTTTTATGGTTTGGTTAGCG
>JANQTQ010000009.1 GCA_030731625.1 Polaribacter sp.
AACTACAACTTTGTATTTAGTAATGGAGAAAGCGTTTTTGAATCTTCTTTAGGAACAAAAATAGTAGCAGATTACACCGCTAAATATAATAAGTTAAGTGTAAAATCTAATTTATCTATGTTTCAAAGTTATAAAGACAATGATTTTTCTAACTGGACATTTACCAACTCTTTTGGATATACTGTTTGGAAAGGAATTGGTTTAGGATTTGAACTTGGCTTGCGTAAAAACAAACAAGAGGCTTTAAGTAATTCTTTAATTACAAACCCTTTAGAAACTTTTAAGACTGTTGACAACAAACTACAATCTTATTGGTTATTTGGTATGAGTTATTCTTTATAAAGAGTTATTAACTAAAAAAAACATCCTTAAAAGCATAAACTTTTAAGGATGTTTTTTTTTAAATTAGACTTTTTTAACTATTATTTTGCGCTTAAAAATTTTGGCTGAATTACTAACATTGCCCAAGCCCAGTTTTGAGTGCTATCTGCGCCTGTTACAGAACTTGGCTCAAAGAATTGAGAATAACCAGCTACTAATTTAAAACCATTAAATCCTTTTGCTAAAACTAAATCTAGCTCACTTCCTAAATCTTCTTTTGTTAAAGATTGTTCTTTAAAACTATGGAATTTAACATTTAACGCATATCCTTTAGGTAGTTTAAAACCAGCGCCAATATTTAAATCAACCAAACCACCTGCGTTTGCATGATTTCCAACATAGAAACGGTCCATTAAACCATTAAATTTATGGTTTGTACCATACAAAGGGAAAAAAGCTGCAGAATCATCTGTTTTACCAGAAATAGATTCAAAACCTGCTAATAAAGTTACTTTTTCTGATGCTTTATAAGTAGCATCCAAGCCAAATAAACTAGCGCCATCAACAGCAACATCTCCAACTCTATCTCCATCTTGGATATAAAGATTACCAGCAAAACCTAATTTACCAAGATTTAATTTTGCATGCAAACCTGCTGTAAGCAAACTAGATGTATCTTCTGTTCCATTTTGATACGTAGTATTTAAAAGCAATCCACTTAAATTAAGTTTACCAAAACTTTTGTTAGCATGTATAAAACCTAATTCTCTATAAGAGAATAAAGTTGCAGTATCATAAATATTATCACCATATGTATTTAAAGAGTAACCAGCATCTAATGTAAAACCACTTTTAGAGGTATGTTTAAAAATACCTATATCATGAGTTCTTGCTTGTTGTGCCCAATCTAAACCACCTAAAATTCTTTGGTCGTCATAAGAAAGTGGCTGACGTCCTATTTTAAAACTCCAAGTATCTGCTAATTTAATATCTGCCCAAGCTTCTTGTACTCTAAAGTTTCCATTACCTGCTATAGAAATTTGTGGTCTATCACCAAAAAGAAACACTTCTTGAAAACCTAAATAAACAGTATAACTTTCTGTCTTATACGTAGCGTTGATTGCTGCTCTTAAACTTGTTTGCAACCAAGGTGTAGAGCCATCAACTGCTGTAGATGATTGCCCATTTCCAAATAACTCTGTTCTTGGCCTAAACTCTCCTTCTAATGTAAATTGCGCTTTTGCAAATTGAAAACTCGCCAATAGTATTGCTAAAATTATGTATTGTTTTTTCATCATTAATTGTTTTATTAATTGTTTTTATTAATTGTTTTTATTATAATTTGTAAATGTAAAATTGTAAATTCTTTTATTATATGATAAATCTCATATTAAAAGATTAAAAGGTGTTTTTATATTAATGTTCTAAAAAGTCAATTAAATGTTTTCTATAGGTGTAATAATCATCGTGTTCTAAAACTGATTTTCGTGTTCTTGGTCTTTCAAAATTGATATCTAAAATATCTCCTATTTTTGCTTTCGGACCGCTTGTCATCATTACCACTCTGTCTGCTAAAAAAATAGCTTCATCAACATCATGCGTAATCATTACTGCTGTAATTTTCTCTTTATTCCAGATTTCAATTAAAATATCTTGTAGCTCTCCTCTTGTTAAAGAATCTAACATTCCAAAAGGCTCATCTAGCAAAAGCACTTTTGGTTTTATGGCAAATGCTCTAGCAATACCAACTCTTTGTTGCATTCCTTGCGATAATTCGCTTGCTTTTTTATGAAACGCATCTTCTAAACCTACTTTTTGTAAATAATATTTTGCAACATCATTTCTTTCCTTTTTGGTTGCATGAGGAAAAACCTGATTTACCCCTAATAAAACATTCTCTAAAGAAGTCATCCATGGCATTAAACTTGGCGATTGAAATATGACACCTCGGTCTGGCCCTGGCCCTTTTATATGTTTGCCAAGTACCGAAATACTTCCACCAGAAATAGGATTTAAACCGGCAATCATAGAAAGCATTGTTGTTTTACCACAACCAGAATGACCAATAATTGTCACAAATTCTTCCTTTTTTATCTGAAGATTTAAATTTTCTAAAACCACATAATCTCCTTTTGGAGTAGGATATATTTTTTTTAAATCTTTTAAATCTAACATCACTTCGTTAGAAGGGAAAGAACTATTTTCTAAAACACTTTTTGTTCTTTTATTTTCAGTTATAATACTCATTATATTCTAAATTTAAATTGATTTACAAAGTCTTTAGGTTGTAAATCTGGAAGGATATATTCTTGTTTAGCTTCAGATTTACGTTCATTTCCAATATCCATTAAATACTCTATAATTGCATTTCTTGTTTTCTTAAAATTAGGATTGTCGTTCATTTCTGTTTTATCTCGAGGGCGTTCTAAATCAATTTTAAACTCGGGTCCTAAAGTTGCATTCGGACCAGGACGCAACGGAATAATTCTGTCTGCCATATAAATTCCTTCATCAACATCATTGGTAATTAGCAAAGCTGTTCTTTTATCTTTGCCCCAAATATTTAAAATTTCATCTTGCAAATTTCCACGAGTTAAAGCATCCAAAGCACCCAAAGGCTCGTCCATAATAATCATTTCTGGTTTCATTGCCAAAGCTCTTGCCACGGCAACTCTTTGACGCATTCCGCCAGATAATTCTTTTGGCCTTTTATGAATTGCCGGTGTTAAACTTACCATTTCTACATAATTGGCAACAATTTCATTAAGCTCGCTTTTGCTTTTTTTTGGAAAAGCTTCTTTTACAGCCATCAAAATGTTTTGCCCAACGGTTAACCATGGTAATAACGAATAATTTTGAAAAATAACGCCGCGTTCATGACTTGTACCAATTACAGGTTGTCCTTTAAACAAAACTTCGCCACTTGTTGGTTTTATTAATCCATTTATTAGGTTTACCAATGTTGTTTTTCCACTTCCTGTAAAGCCAACAATGGCAACAAATTCTCCTTCTTCTATTTTTAGGTTGATATTTGATAAAACTGCTGTTTCATCATCCCCTTTTCCATAGTTTTTATAAATATTATTTAGTTCTAAATATGCCATTTTTATCTTTTATTTGGGCGTTTCCTAAAAAGGTCGGGCTTTACACTATATCTTTTTTATTTGTTCTCGATACATTTTGTTCATTCTTCACAAAACACTCGAACTGACATAAAAAAGGATGCCGTTTCAATCCCTAACGCAAGTATAAACTTTTAATTAAATAGCGTCAGTTTTATCAAAAGACACCCAGTTTTGTATGGTTAACATCAATCTATCTAACAAGAAACCTATAATACCAATTACAAACATGGCAACAATAATTTTAGCGTTAGAATCGTTTGCTCCATTTTGAAATTCTTCCCAAACAAATAACCCTAAACCCGGACTTTGCGCTAAAAGTTCAATTGCAATTAACACCATCCATGCAACCGATAAAGTAATTTTTAATCCTGTAAAAATTAACGGTAAAGACGATGGTAAAACCACTTTAAAAATCTTTTGAAAAGTACCTAACTTTAAAACTTTTGCCACGTTAATATAATCTTTATCAACAGAGGAAACTCCCATAGCAGTATTTACTAAAGTTGCCCACATAGAACATAGACCAACACTAATAAATGAGATGGTAAAAGAACTATCTTCGTTAGATTCTATTAATAATGTTTTTACAATCATAAAAACTAACAAGTACCAAACTACTGGAGACACTGGCTTAAAAATTTGAATAAACCAATTAAATGCACTTTTTAAAGTTGGACTCAATCCTATAAAAATTCCTAAAGGAACTGCGATTAATAGCGCTAATAAAAACCCTGCAAAAACTGTTTTTAAACTTCTAAAAATTTGATCTACAAATGATGGTCTACCCGTATATACAATTGCCGTTTTACCGTCTGCAGCTCGTTGTTCATTTAAAACTGCTGTTTTCTCTGCAAAAGCTGCTTTGTCTGCACTTATAATTTTATGATCTTTTAATAAAGAATTAAAAGACTTCCATACTTGCGACGGAGAAGGCAACGTGTTGGGTTGACAACTTGATTTACCCGAAGCCATGCACAATTTTAATGCTTCTGCAGCTTCTGGACCTTGATCTTTTAAGGCTTTTTCTATTTTAAATTCAGCCTCCTTATTATATAAAGATTTTGCTCCTAAATGCCATAAGCCAATAAATAATAAAATAGAAGCAAGCGGAACAATTGACTTGCGTAAGAAATTTTTAAATTCTTCTTTCTCTAATTTTCCTGTAAATAAATCTTTTAGTGTTTTAAAAATTCCTAACCCTAAAAAATTAGCTGTTTTTACCAATGTTGCACTTGCTTTCATATATGTATTTTTAAAGTTCTCGATACAAAATTTCTGATTAAAGAATCTTACTTTTAATTGCTAATAAATAGTATTTAGCCTCTTTTAATTTTTATCAAAAAAATTGTATCGAGATGCTCTTTACTTGTCTTTATTACCGATTTTAAAACTATTGATATATCCTAAAGGATCTTTTGCGTTGTAGATTGTGCCATCAATAAAATCTGCCGTTGCAGGCTTATAACCATCTGTTGATGGAATATCTTTTGCAGGAATATTTCCTTCTTCAACTAATAAAGTAGCAGCTTTTTTCCAAATATCTGGTCTGTAAATATTTTTAATTGTAGATGCATACCAATCTGCCGATTTCGTTTCAGGAATTTGTCCCCATCTTCGCATCTGAGTTAAAAACCAAATTCCATCAGAATAAAAAGGATACGTGGCATTGTATTTATAGAATACATTAAAATCTTCCATTTTACGTTTATCTCCTTTTTCAAACTCGAAAGTTCCTGTCATAGAATTTGCTAAAACCGCTTCTGGCGCACCCACATATTGAGACATTGATAAGATTTTTACAGCTTCTGCTCTGTTTCCTGGTTCATCTAACCATTTACCAGCTCTAATTAATGCTTTTGTAACTGCGATTGCGGTATTCGGATTTTCATCAACAAATTTTTGAGTCATTACAAATACTTTCTCAGGATTATTTTTCCAGATATCGTAATTTGTTACTACAGGAACACCAATCCCTTTAAAAACAGCTTGTTGATTCCAAGGTTCGCCAACGCAATATCCATGAATAGTTCCCGCTTCTAAAGTTGCTGGCATTTGTGGCGGAGGTGTTACAGATAATAAAACCTCAGCATCAATTTGTCCTTGTACGTTTTCTTTAGTGTACATTCCTGGGTTAATTCCTGCGGCCGCTAACCAATATCTAATTTCATAATTATGCGTTGAAACCGGAAAAACCATTCCCATTTTAAACGCTTTACCTGCATTTTTATATTCTGTAATTACTGGTTTTAAAGCATCTGCTTTTATAGGATGAATTGGCAAACCATTATTATCTGTTGGGACATTTGGCTTCATTTTAGACCAAACATCGTTAGAAACTGTAATTGCGTTTCCGTTTAAATCCATAGAAAAAGCCGTTACTAATTTTGCTTGACGACCAAAACCTGCTCCTGCAGCAATTGGCTGACCAGCTAACATGTGAGATCCATCTAATTGACCATCAATTACTCGATCTAAAACATTTTTCCAGTTAGATTGTGCTTCTACAGAAACAAATAATCCTTCATCTTCAAAGAATCCTTTTTCTTTAGCAATGGCTAACGGAGCCATATCGGTTAACTTAATAAAACCAAAAGTTAATTGCGGTTTTTCTATGTCTAACCTTTTTGTTTTAGATTTTTCTACTTCAACATTTTCTGTTGTTGTAGTGCCTTCCTTTTTTGTTTCTTTATTTCCACAAGCAAACATCAATATTGCTGTGCATAAAATGTAAGTTGATTTTTTAAATAGTTTTTTCATTTTTTAGGATGTTTTAATTTTATAAGTATTAATACTTATTTTTTTGTCAAATATATAAGTAGATATGTTTCTAATTAATGATAACACACAGATAAATACCTCTTTTTAAACCATAGATAAAACTATCAAAACACATGTAAAATTTATAAAATTTTGATTTTTAATATTTTATAAAAAACTTATACTGCCAACTATGTATACGTAGTTATTTATGTTGAATTATTTATACGTAAAAAATCCTTCAAATTTTAAAAACTTGAAGGATTTTTGGATTTATAAATACGTTTCGTTTAGTTGCTATAAAACATCATAATTTAAAATCTTTAAGAATCTAAATAAAAATGATGTTCACTTATTTCATTTTTTAAATTTTGAAGATCAGGGATACCAATTTTTTTTCCTCTTGCAGTAATTAATCCTTCTTTTTTAAGCAGCGAAAAAATTCTAATTACTTGCTCTTCTGTAGTTCCTGCGTAATCTGCATACTCTTTTCTACTTAAAGGTAAATTTAAAAACCCTCTTAATTCGCCAAATTTTCTATTAATAAACAACAACGTATCAATCACTCTTTCTCTTACAGTCATTTGAGAAATAGACTTTACTTTAGACTCACTTTTATTTAATTCATTTGCATAAAAAAGCATCATATCGTAGGCAAACTTAGGGTTTTCTAATAATGCTTGTTGCAAATCGTCTTTAGAAAAGTAACACAAAACCGCATCCTGAAGGGCAATTGCGCCAATGGTATAGTACTCTTCTGTGCCAAAACCTCTGTGACCAATTATTTCTCCTTCTTTAGCAAAACGAACAATTTGCTCTCGCCCATTAATTCCCGTTCTAAAAACTTTTACAACTCCTTTTAAGATAAAAAACAGTCCATTTACAGGAGCTCCTTCAATAATAAATTGCTGGCCTTTTTTACATCTTATGGTTTTTTTATCATCAATAAATGACAAGCTGGTAAGATTATCTAAATTCTTTTTTATCAAACAATTTAAATTGCTGCAAAAATCACATGAAAAATTAGGAGCTACTTTTCTGTTATTCCTTAAAACTATACTTGATAAATTAGACATCTTTTTACGCTATTTTATTTTTCAAAAGTACGTAATAATACTTACTTTTAAAAATAAGTATTCCCTTATTTTTAAAACAGCAAAACAGCGTCTAAAAATGAACTAAGAAATAACTACACTAATAGTTTGGTAAAACACAAGAAGCCGAGATTTTTTTTACAACAGATTGCATTCCGAATTGCAGGGTTTGTTTCATCACTTTAGAATCATCTTTATGACACCGCAAACAAGCACCTACCAATAATATTTTTTTTGTTCGGCTACCGAAAAAGGTCTAAAATCTGATCTTGTAGAATTAATTGTTTTTTTATCAACCTTTTTTAGAAACGGAATCCAGGCATCTTCTGGTAAATTATCATGAGTATTTAATGCATATTCGGGCGTAAAAACCCATTTTCCTTTATGATTTTTAATTTCGTACACCAACGAGCCTTTTCCGTAACCCAAAGTAGCGGCATCAGAATGACAAGAAGCACAATTACGCACTTCTTTTGTAGTTGTATGTGGCGAATTTGGCGCGTACAATCTGTGAAATAAAAGCGATTCTTTTTTCGTTTTTTTAGAGAAACTATTTACATCTATCGTCATAATCATCCCCGGAATTGCAGGTTCAATAACTCGACCTTCTTTATTTTCACGAACGCCCATTGCAGGAATGGAGGATGAAAATTCTGCAACATATTCTTTCCACTGACCTTTGGTAAATTTTTTATCCAATAAATCGAACGCTTTTACTTCTTGAGCATCAAATTGATTATGACATCCAATGCACCGTGGCGTCCAAGAAGAATGACAGGTTGCGCAACTTACATCTTTGTGTGCATTATCTTTAGAACAAACATCACCTTGAGGATTTAATTTATGTAATTTTCCGTCTTTTTTACCAATTAAAAAAGCATCGCCAGAGGTATT
>JANQTQ010000010.1:0-6894 GCA_030731625.1 Polaribacter sp.
CCACCAATTTCTGCACCAGAAGTTCCAATATTTACGTTTGCAATTCCACAATCAGAACCCGCATACGACAAGAATTTCTCTGCTTCTTTTAATTCATTCGTCATAATGGCAGATGATAAACCTTGCGCAACTCCGTTTTGTTTTTCAATCGCATTTTCAACTTCACCAGCATATTTCATCAAATATAAAATAGGTGCAAAAGTTTCGTGTTGAACGATTTTAAAATGGTTTTCTGCTTCAATAATTGCTGGTTTTACGTAACATCCAGATTCGTAACCTTCGCCACTTAAAACGCCACCTTCAACTAATACATTTCCACCTTCTGCTTTTGCTTTTTCAATCGCCGCTAAATAGGTGTTTACAGCATCTTTATCAATTAATGGCCCAACATGTTTGGTTTCATCTAAAGGATTTCCTATTTTAATTTGTTTGTAAGCTCCCACAATTGCGTCTCTAACTTTATCATACACAGATTCGTGAATTATTAATCGTCTTGTTGATGTGCATCGTTGACCACAAGTTCCAACAGCGCCAAAAACAGCGCCAGGAACCACCACTTTTAAATCTGCAGTTGGTGTAATAATGATGGCATTATTTCCTCCTAATTCTAATAAGGATTTTCCAAAACGTTGTGCAACAGTTGCACCAACTATTCGTCCCATTCTTGTAGAACCAGTTGCAGAAATTAAAGGAATTCTAGTATCAGAAGTCATCATTTCACCCACTTTATAATCTCCATTGATGATACAAGAAATTCCTTCTGGTAAGTTATTTTCTTTTAAAATTGATGCAATAATATGCTGACAAGCTATAGAACATAAAGGAGCTTTTTCTGAAGCTTTCCAAACGCAAACATCACCACAAATCCAAGCTAAAGCGGTGTTCCAAGCCCAAACAGCCACAGGGAAATTAAATGCAGAAATAATACCAACAACACCAATTGGATGCCATTGTTCTCTCATTACATGTCCTGGTCGTTCAGACGGAATTGTTTGTCCGTTTAATTGACGCGATAAACCAACAGCAAAATCACAGATATCTATCATTTCTTGCACTTCTCCATAACCTTCTTGCAAAGATTTCCCCATTTCATAAGAAACTAATTTTCCTAAAGGCTCTTTTAAATCTCTTAATTTGTTTCCAAACTGACGAACAATTTCTCCTCTTTGTGGCGCAGGCATATTTCTAAATGATAAAAACGCTTTCGTAGCAGTTTCCATCACTTTTTCATAATCTTCTTTTGACGTCGTTTTTACTTTTCCTATCAACTTTCCATCAACAGGAGAAAAACTTTCTATGATTTCACCATTAGAAAAATTGTTAGAACCTGTAGAAGTTCCTTCATTTATATCTTTTAGTCCTAGTGTATTTAATGCTTCTTTAATTCCAAAATCTATCATTTTGTAGTCTCGTTTTTGTTGTTTACATTCGAAGAACGAATTTACAATTTTTTTATCAATTTATAAATTAAACAATTATATCAATATTTGTTTAAAATAAAACATAAAGTTATGAAAACAAGCCTCTCTATTTTTGCCTTTATAATTCTTTTCTTTGGATGTAGAAAAGTAACTACAAACTTATCCGAAGAACTAAATACGGATGTTAAACAAAACGAATTTGCTATTATCATTCATGGTGGAGCGGGCACAATTTTAAAGAAAAACATGTCTGATGAACTAGAAGCCGAATACAAAGAGAAGTTAGAAGAAGCTATAAAAGTTGGATATATCATTTTAAAAAAAGGTGGAACTAGCCAAGAAGCAGTTCTAAAAACCATTCAAGTGATGGAAGAATCGCCTTTATTTAATGCCGGAAAAGGCGCTGTTTTTACGCATGAAGAAACCAATGAATTAGATGCTTCTTTTATGGATGGTAAAACCTTAAACGCTGGTGCAGTTGCTGGAGTAAAAAATGTAAAAAGTCCCATTGAATTGGCCATAAAAATAATGACAGATTCAGATCATGTAATGCTTTCTGGAGCAGGCGCTAGTGAATTTGCCAAAGAAAAGGGTTTAGAAATTGTAGATCCAAGTTATTTTTACACCGAAAAACGTTTTAACTCTTTACAAAAAATTAAAGACAACGAAAAAACAGCGCTTGATCATGATGATAAAAAAGCAGCTTTTTATGATGCAGATATTAAAAACAGCAAATTCGGAACCGTAGGTTGTGTTGCATTAGATAAAAACGGAAATATTGCCGCAGGAACATCAACTGGAGGAATGACAAATAAACGTTGGGGAAGAATTGGTGATGCGCCAATTATTGGTTCTGGAACCTATGCAAATAATAAAACATGTGGCGTTTCTTCAACTGGTTGGGGAGAATATTTTATAAGAAGCCAAGTTGCGTATGATATTTCTGCACAAATGGAATATCAACAAAAAACATTGAAAGAAGCCACCAAAGATGTAATACAACATAAACTTACAAAACTTGGCGGAACAGGCGGTGTAGTTGCTTTAGATAAAAATGGAAATATGTCTTTTGAGTTTAATACAACCGGAATGTACAGAGCATCAATGAACGATAAAGGAGATTTAATTGTAAAAATTTACAAAGAATAAGCTAACCATTTTTCTGGTAAAGGTTGTAAATCGATATTTTTAGTTTCAGATTTTAGTTTTTTACTCCAGCCTAATTTAGTGATTATTGGAAGAGATAAATGAATATTATTTCTTTGATTAATAATTTCTAAAACCTCTTGCATCGATTTTTTGGCACAAAGAACCAAACTATTCATCATCACATTAGACTCAATTGATAAATCATATAAATCAACATAAAATTTTGGTTTATCATCTTGATAGATAACATATTGTGTAGATTTCTTGCTAGGAAATTCAATTCGTTTCTTAGTACCGATGAGAGTTCTATACGTGGTTTCAAGGAGTTCCATGATGTTTATATGTTCAATTTTAACAAGTTGGTTAATTCTTATATTCTTTAGGAACATAAAATTCATTTTTTACAATTAATTGCACAGACACAAATTTATTAGTAAACCAAAAATTTCACAATACCCATTTATAGGTATTTATCAACTCATCCAAATTCAAAAAAAAAATTATAATACTAATATTAAAATAGCAAATTTGTAACGGTGGGTTTTGTTGTTTTAGATAAAAATGGAAATATGTCTTTTGAATTTAAAACAACCGGAATGTACAGAGCATCAATGAACGATAAAGGATATTTAGTTGTAAAAATTTACAAAGAATAATCTAACCATTTTTCTGGTAAAGTCTCTAAAGTAAGTTCTATTTTTTCTGATTTTAATTTCTTTTTGATTCCTAATTTGGTAATTACGGGAATTGATAAATTAATGTTATTTTTTTTGTTGATCAATTCTAAAACTTCTTCTATTGTTTTCTTTCCACACAACACCAAACTGTTCATCATGGCGTTAGATTCCTTTTCTAAATCAAAAAAATCTACAAAGAATTTAGGCTTGTCATCTTCATAAATAATCCATTGAGTTTCCTTTTTTCTAGGAATTTCAATAATTTCTTTTGTACCACTAAAAGTTCTATATGTATTTTTATTTAATTTCAAATTTGTAAAATTTATGGGTAAAACTATTCTTATTTAACTGTATATACGAGTTTTTTCGATAGACGGTTTTAAATGAACGATGAGTTCTAAATTTTATTTGTCAAAATATTTTTGCAAATTAACATATTTAATTTTTAATAAAAAAATAGATCTAATTTTGTGTAATCAATAATTTTGATTACTTATTTTAAGAATATCAGAAAAACAGTTAAAAAAAGAGTTTTCAAAAACTAATATTCTATTAAAACTGATATTTAATTCCTGAATATAATCCTAAATTAAACGGTGCAAAACCATTTGAATTTTCACTAAAAGTATGTAAATGAGCTTTTAACATCGGGTTTAAGTTTAAAGACCATTTTTTATTTAATGAATAATTAAAATCAAAGCCTAAATTTCCACTAAAATTAATGCTATTCAAATTTGTTGCTTTACCAGATGTACTTAAAAATTGACTATTTAAAATAATCTCATTTTTATTTAAAAAAAGAGAACTAAATCCTGCCACTACTTCTGTAGTAAACTTTTTGGTTTGTAAAAAATTGTATTTTACCTCGATAGGTATTTCTAAATAACCATACGTTTGACTTAAATCTCCACTTAAACTTGTTCTTGTAATTAAAGAATTACTTGTAAAATCTGTACTTTGAGTATCCCTTTCATTAAAAGAAAAAGAATCTCCACTATTAAATGCAACCGATGATGAACTCGAAGAAATGGTGGCAACAGCAGTTACTTGATTATTAGAAAAATTTATTTGTTGCAAATGAATACCAGATTGTATGCTCCATTTTCTATTGAGCTTGTATCCTATTTGAAAACCATAAGACAAAGTGCTTTCGCCTTTTGTTGTGCTAGATAAACTATTATCAATTGGCGAAGTATTAGAAAATGAATTAGAGTTTAAAACTGCAAATACAGGTGTTATAGACCAATTATTTTCTAATGATTTCTTGTAAAAAATGCTGTCTTTGTTTTCTACAAACTTGTTTAAATCTACTTTATTTGCAACTGATTCTTTTTCAATTGTAGTAAGTTCTTTCTTTTGATCAGCAAAAATTGATTTATTGCTATTAATAACAACCTCTTTATTTTGTATTGAATCTTTATTTTGGTTGATAGCATTATCCGCTAAAAACACCTCTTGTATCTCGTTTTTTGTACTAACGGATTTCTTAGTACCGTCCGTATTTTTAAAATTTATTTTTTGTTTATCAGAAACAAGAATCTTCTCTTCACTCTTTTCTTTCTGAATTACAGCATCTTTTTTAGACTTATAAATCGTTTCTAATTTTATATTTGTATTAGGACTTTCTGTAATTATAATTTCTGAATCAGTTTTATTAAAAACCTCTTTATTATCAGAAAAAGGAAACAACAAAAATCCTAAAAGCAACATTGCCGCAATTCCGCTTGCAAACCACCAAACTGGCAAACCCCTTCTCTTCTTCTTTTTAAGTTTAGATTCGATAGTATTCCAAACTCTTTTATTTGGAGTTGCTTCCAAATTTTTAAGTTGTTCTTGAAACAATTTATCTAAATTAGTATGTTTCATAAATTATCCTTTTTGTGTTTTTTTCTGATGAAATTCTAACTGCTCTTTTAAGATTTTTCGTGCTCTAAACAAATTAGATTTTGATGTGCCTACCGAGATTTTTAGCATTTCTGCAATTTCGTTATGAGAATAATTATCTAAAACATATAAATTAAATATCAGCCTGTAATTATCTGGCAATTGCTGAATAAAACCGAGCAATACATCAATACCTAAATCTGTAGTTTCCAAATCGAAATCTTCAAGTTCATCTACATCAGCAACTTCTTTTACAATATACAGAGCAGGTTTTTTTCTATATTTCTGCAAAGCGGTATTAATTGCTATTCGTTTTAACCAACCTTCAAAAGAACCAGTATGTTTATATTGGTCAATTTTATCAAAAATGGTGATAAAACAATCTTGTAAATTATCTTCTGCATCTTCATAATTTCTAGAATATTTTAAACAAACAGCAAACAGTTTATCAGAAAAAAGCTGATAAACCTGCGTTTGTGCTGCAATTTTTTGTTTGCAACAATCCTTTATGAGTTCTTCTAGTTTGATGATTTTAATTTACAGGAACTACAACTTCTTCAAAAATATTTTCACCATTGGCATCTTTTCCTTTGTAAAATTTAAAAACATAGTCTTCTAGCTGTGATGCTTTTACTGGAATCTTTTTTTCTTCTTGAATAATAGCTTCTGTACAAGGAGCATCTAATTCTACAAACGCAGAAATTGCCACAATTCTCGTAGTATCTTTAGGCTCGTAATATATTTGATTAAAATGATAACAACCATTTGGCAAAGAATATTTTACTGTAATTGTATCTATTTGTCCAAAAGTAAAACTTGCAGGCGTTATTGCTTCATCAATTGGTAAATACTCAAACGAATAATTTAGTTCTTCTTTATCATTGTTTAAACAAGCGGAAAAAACAAGTAATCCGAATAAAAGCAGTGTAAATTTTTTCATTTTTTTGGTGAATTTAAATTAATAAATAAGTGTTGGAAATCCGTTTTGACATTCTACTGAAGTTGGAGGATTTGTAATTGAACAATCCGAAGCTATACCCCATTTTATATTATACTCATTTTCGGCGTTTGTATACTGCGCAATTTTTTCTAGAAATAAAACGGTATCTATATTTTTAGAATACGGAATATATCCTTGAGAACCTCCGCAAGCTTTAGATCCGTAGGCAACAAAATTCCAATCAGTAGCATTAGCGCAAGAAACGCTGTAAGATAACGTTTCAATTTCAGTAAATAAATCCATTAAACTTCTGTGTTCTATTTCTTGTTCTGAAAGTTCAATTTTTACCACCAATTCTTGTTCTGTTAGCGAAACAATTCTCCAAGAATAATTTGTTGGATAGCTTTGTGTAGAAATATGAATCAATCCGTTTTCTAACTGATAACTTCCTTCAATATTAAAGAAAGACAATGGTGGTGTGCCGCACCAACCAGAAGTATGTTCTATAAATTCGGCATTTTTGGTAAATGAAATTCCGTATGCATTATTTGGTAAAGAATTTACTCTTTTAAAAGTGGTCGTTTCTCCTTCATAAGCAGGTGTTGCCCAAAACCCAAGTACTAAGTTATCGGTATCAATATTTATTTCGTTGTTTTCGCAAGAAAATAAAAAGGATACAAAGAATACGAGTAAACTATTTTTTAAATTCATTTTTTATCGATTTTTTATTTGATTAATTTTTTATTTTTTTTCTATTCAATCGAAAATGCATCTTTTAACACCTTTTCAATTTCTTTTTCTGATATTACAATTTTATATTCAA
>JANQTQ010000010.1:6904-8122 GCA_030731625.1 Polaribacter sp.
CCTCTTAGCAACAATAAGCGTTTTTGCTCAAGAAAGCCAAATCAAAAAAGCAGACAAATACTTCTCAAAAGCATCATTTGAAAAATCTGCACAACTTTATACTACATTAATATCAGAAGGAAATTCTGATTCTAAAATTTTATTTACACAACCTTATTTAAAAGTGAAATAAGGAATTAAATTGTAAAAATAATTCCATTTTTTTTTGTTTTTAATTTTCCCATAAAACTATTTTATTGGTGCTGTTTTCGTCAAAATCTAAACAGGTATTTAATCCTGCAATTCCGCCAAATTCACAAATTTTATCGCCTTCACAATTATAAACTGTCGTTAAATTATCGGCACAATCCATACAAGGATCAATTAAAAAAACAGTTTCGTTATGATAGGTAAACTGAATAATCTGTGTTTTTGATGCAGAAGCAGAAATTTCAAAATTTATTTTTATTTCTTTTAACCATGGTAAATTTTCTAAAGGTGCATTTACCTCGCACGATGTAGCATACATTTCTTTTGTATTACTACATGAAATTAAAAAAACGATTGACAAAAAAATAATTATTGTTTTCATTTATTGAGTTCTTTTTTTACAAGATGCAAAAATTTTCAAATGGTTGCGTCTAATAATCTTATTTTTGCATTAATTTATGCAAGAAACTATTTTTAACATACAGACGAATGAGCAGTTTACGAAAGCTGCACTTGAAGTTTTTAAACATCAATTTAAAAACAATAAAGTGTATCGTTCTTTTTGCGATTTACTTTACATACATCCTTCGGATGTTACAAAAATAGAACAGATTCCGTTTTTGCCAATCCAGTTTTTTAAGATGAGAGAAGTGCTTTCATCACAAGAAAAAGTACAAGAAATTTTTACAAGTTCTGGTACAACCGGAAGCTTCACAAGCAAGCATTTTGTAACCGACATCAACCTTTATAAACAAAGTTATTTAAACGGATTTTCTCATTTTTACGGAAATATAGAAGACTATGTAGTACTTGCTTTATTACCAAATTATTTAGAAAGAGATGGGTCTTCGTTGGTTTTTATGGTGGATGATTTAATTGCAAAATCTAAAAATTCTGAAAGCGGATTTTACCTCAATAACTTAGATGAATTAGCAAAAAAACTCATCAATCTTGATAAAAAAGGGCAAAAAGTATTGTTGATTGGCGTTTCTTTTGCCTTGTTAGATTTGATTGAAAAATACCAGTTTA
>JANQTQ010000011.1:0-4541 GCA_030731625.1 Polaribacter sp.
GCCCCTCCCCAAAGTACATCGTTGGGTATTTAATTAACATTTTACTTCGGGCTATACACAGCACACGGAATAATCACTTCTTCTAAAGAAACGCCTCCATGTTGATACGTGTTTTTATAGTATTTTACAAAGTGATTAAAATTGTTTGGATACGCGAAAAACAAATCTTCTTTTGCAAAAATAAACGGACTATTCATAGCAACTGTTGGTAAAAAGATATCTTTAGGATTTCTAACAGCGTACACATCTTTCTCTTCATAGCTTAAACTTCTACCCGTTTTATAGCGCAAATTAGCACTGATGTTTTTATCGCCAATTACTTTCGTTGGATTTTTACAATTAATAGTTCCGTGATCTGTTGTAATAATTAATTTTTGACCTAATTGTTGCGCTTTTTGAATAATCTCAAACAAAGGAGAATTTTTAAACCAGCTTAATGTTAAACTTCTATACGCTTTATCATCGCCAGCCAATTCTTTAATAACTTCTAATTCTGTTTTAGAATGCGACAACATATCCACAAAATTATATACCACAGCAGTTAAGTCGTTTTGCTTTGTACCGTTGTAATTATCGGCTAATTCTTTACCGTCTTTTAAATTGGTAATTTTGTAATATTCGTGTTTAATATCTAAACTTAAACGTTTAATTTGGGCTGTTAAAAACTCATTTTCAAACAAATTCATTCCGCCTTCATCAGTGTCGTTTTTCCAGAAATTTGGATGACGTTTTTCCATTTCTGATGGCATCAATCCAGAAAAAATAGCATTTCTAGCGTATTGTGTTGCCGTTGGTAAAATTGAAAAATAAGAATATTCTTGGTCTTTTTTATAATAATTATTGATTAAAGGCTCTAGAATACGGTATTGATCGTAACGTAAATTATCAATCACAACCCATAAAACACCTTGGTCTTTGCTTAAATGTGGAACTACATAATCTTTAAATAAAGTATGTGAAAAAGTAGGTTTATCATTTGAAGTTAAAAAATCTTCATAATTCTTTTTGATGAACTTAAAAAATTGATTATTAGCTTCTTGTTTCTGACTTTTTAAAATGCCTAACATTCCAGAGTCGCTAATATTTTCTAGTTCTAATTCCCAATGAACCAGTTTTTTATAAAGATCAATCCATTCTTCATAAGTATTTACCATGGCTAAATCCATCGTAATTTTTCTAAATTCTTGCTGATAACTAGAAGTCGTTTTTTCTGAAACCAATCTAGAATGATCTAAATTCTTTTTTAAGGTTAATAAAATCTGACTAGGATTTACGGGTTTAATTAAATAATCGGCAATTTTAGCACCAATTGCTTCTTCCATAATATATTCCTCTTCACTTTTTGTAATCATCACCACAGGTAAATTAGCCTGTTTTTGTTTGATTTCTGCCAAGGTATCTAAACCAGATAAACCAGGCATATTTTCATCTAAAAAAACAATATCAAAATTATGTTCATCAACTAAATCAATAGCATCAGCACCATTTGTACAGGTTGTAACTTTATAGTTTTTAAGTTCAAGAAAGAGAATGTGGGGTTTTAATAATTCAATTTCATCATCAACCCATAAAATTTGTATGCTGCTCATATTTTGTTTTTAATTTGTAACGTTAAAAATAGGTTTTTGTTCTATTTTTTGATGCTTTAAAATGATAAAATATTGCCAAATTTGATTTAAGTTGAATTTTATAAATGTTTATAGAAATTCTAAAATTAAAAATTTGCGATTTCGTGGCATTAAGTCGTATTTTGCATCAGATTGATAAAAAGTCTCTTTTGAAGAAAAAAACAGCCAACAAATTAAAAATTTTGAATGATCCTATTTACGGATTTATTCAAATTCCTAATTCGTTAATTTTTGATATTATAGAACATCCTTATTTTCAGCGATTAAGAAGAATTGCGCAAATGGGTTTTTCTAATTTGGTGTATCCCGGCGCAAATCACACGCGATTTCATCATGCCTTAGGATGTATTCACTTAATGCAAAAAGCGGTAAGAGTTTTACGCTTTAAGCAGATAGAAATATCCGAAGAAGAAGAAAACGGACTCTGTATTGCAATTTTATTGCACGATATTGGTCACGGCGCTTTTTCGCATGCGTTAGAACATAGTATTGTTAATGGAATATCTCATGAAGAGATTTCATTAAAATTTATGAAAAAGTTAAATGATGAATTTGATGGAAAATTAAGTTTAGCAATTGAAATTTTTGAAGGTAAATACAATCGTAAATTTTTATACCAATTAATTTCTAGTCAGTTAGATATTGATCGATTAGATTATTTAAAAAGAGATAGTTTTTATACCGGCGTTACCGAAGGGAATATTTCATCAGACCGATTAATTGTAATGATGAATGTTAAAAATGAAGAATTGGTTATTGAGCAAAAAGGAATTTATTCTGTAGAAAAATTTTTAATTGCCAGAAGATTAATGTATTGGCAAGTTTATTTGCATAAAACAGGTTTGGTTGCAGAGCACATGCTGGTAAATGTGCTAAAAAGAGCAAAAGAATTAGCAGAAAAAGGCGAAGAATTATTTGCGAGTTCTGCGTTAAAGTATTTTTTATATCATAAAATTGATACAAAAAACTTTACGGATGAAACCTTAGAAATGTTTTCTAGATTAGATGATTATGATATTTTATCAGCGATAAAAGAATGGACAAATCATGATGATAAAATACTATCATTATTATCTAAAATGATAGTTGATAGAAAATTATTAAGAATTGAACTTCAGATAGATGCTTTTAGTGAAGAAATAATCAACAAAAAAAGAAGTAAGTTTTCAAAGAAATTAGATTTATCAGAAGAAGAAACTAACTATTTTGTTTTTTCACAAGAAATTAGAAATCAAGCCTATAATTCAGAAAAACCAATTTTAATTCTAAGTAAAATGGGTAAATTGAAAGATATAGCAAAAGCATCCGATCAATTAAACATACAAGCATTAACAAAACCTGTCGTAAAACATTTTATTTGTTATCCAAAGTAAAATGATATTAGAGAAATAGCTTTAATTTTTATACTTTTGCATTTAATGAAATTTACAGCACAACAAATAGCAGATATTTTAGAAGGCACAGTAGTTGGGAATCCTGACGAAGAAGTCTCTACATTATCTAAAATTGAAGAAGGGGAAAAAGGTTCTTTAACTTTTTTATCTAACCCTAAGTATAACTCGTTTATTTACACCACAAACGCATCTATTGCTATTGTAAACAACGATTTTAAACTAGAAAGAGATATTTTTACAACCCTAATAAAAGTAGAAAATGCATATAAGTCTTTTTCAAAATTATTAGAGTTTTATAACGAAGTAAAGAACAATAAATTAGGTAGAGAAAATCCTCATTTTATATCAAATTCGGCAAAAATTGGTAAGAATGAGTACATCGGCGCTTTTGCTTATATAGGCGAAAATGTTACAATTGGCGAAAATGTTAAAATTTATCCTAATTGTTATATTGGCGATAATACGGTTATTGGTAATAATTGTATTCTTTTTGCTGGCGTTAAAATTTATTCTGAAACGCAAATAGGAAACTATTGCAAAATACATTCTGGTTGTATAATTGGT
Source organism: Polaribacter sp. (assembly GCA_030731625.1). Classification (GTDB taxonomy): domain Bacteria; phylum Bacteroidota; class Bacteroidia; order Flavobacteriales; family Flavobacteriaceae; genus Polaribacter. The sequence goes on from JANQTQ010000011.1 coordinate 3,587, forward strand.
TCTGACGGATTTGGTTTTGCACCAAACGAAGAAGGAGAGTATAAAGCAATTCCACAAATAGGAAATGTAATTATAGAAGATTATGTAGATATTGGTTCTGCATCTACGATAGATAGAGCAACTTTAGGATCTACAATTATTAGACGAGGCGTAAAATTAGATAATCAAATACAAATTGCACACAATGTAGAAGTTGGTAAAAATACAGTAATTGCGGCTCAAACAGGTATTGCAGGATCCACCAAGATAGGAGAAAATTGTATGATTGGTGGTCAAGTTGGTTTTGCAGGTCATTTAATAATTGGTAATAATGTAAAGATTCAAGGACAGTCTGGCATTACAAAAAACTTAAAAGATGGCGATAAAGTGCAAGGAACGCCCGCAATGAACTACTCAGATTACAGTAAATCATACGTTCATTTTAGAAATTTACCTAAGATAGTCGCAAAGGTTAGTGAAATAGAAAAAGAATTAAATACTCAAAAGCAATAAAATATGAGTAAGAAACAAAAAACAATAAAATCAGAAATTACCTTATCTGGTGTAGGTTTACATACAGGTAATAACGTATCAATGACATTAAAACCTGCTCCTGTAAATAATGGATTTACTTTTGTAAGAGTAGATTTAGAAGGATCTCCAATTATTGCGGCTAAGGCAGAATATGTTGTAAATACTCAAAGAGGCACAAATTTAGAAAGAAATGGCGTTCAAATTCAAACTTCAGAACATGTTTTAGCAGCGGCTGTAGGTTTAGATATAGACAATTTAATTATAGAAATTAATGCTTCAGAGCCTCCTATTATGGATGGTTCTTCTAAATATTTTGTAGAAGCTTTAGAAAAAGCGGGTCTTGAAGAACAAGATGCAGAAATTGAAGAGTATATTGTTAAAGAAATTATTTCTTACAAAGATGAAGCTACAGGTAGTGAAATTATTTTAATGCCTTCGGATG
>JANQTQ010000011.1:4551-8089 GCA_030731625.1 Polaribacter sp.
CTTCGGATGAGTATCAAGTAACAACAATGGTAGATTTTGGAACTAAAATTTTAGGAACCCAAAATGCAACTTTAGATACAATTTCTGACTTTAAAAAGGAAATCGCAGACGCTAGAACTTTTAGTTTTTTACATGAAATTGAAATGTTATTAGAACACGATTTAATTAAAGGTGGAGATTTAAATAATGCAATTGTATATGTAGATAAGGAATTATCAGAAAATACAATGCTAAAATTAAAAAAGGCTTTTAAGAAAGATAATATTGCAGTAAAACCAAACGGAATTTTAGACAACCTAACATTGCATTGGGCAAATGAAGCTGCACGTCACAAATTATTAGATGTTATTGGCGACTTAGCTTTGGTTGGTACAAGAATTAGAGGTAAAGTTATTGCTAACAAACCTGGACATTTAATTAATACACAGTTTGCTAAAAAACTTGAAAAAATAATTAAAACAGAAAAACGTAATTACGTTCCTACGTACGATTTAAACTTACCACCTTTATTAGATATTCATCAAATTATGGATATTCTTCCTCATAGACCGCCTTTTTTATTGGTTGATAGAGTTATAGAACTTTCAAAGTCGCATGTTGTTGGTATGAAAAATGTAACGATGAACGAAAATTTCTTTGTAGGTCATTTTCCTGGTTCGCCGGTGATGCCTGGAGTTTTAATTGTCGAAGCTATGGCACAATGTGGTGGTATATTAGTTTTAAGTACGGTACCAGATCCAGAAAATTATTTGACGTATTTCATGAAAATGGACAATGTTAAATTTAAACAAAAAGTTTTACCAGGTGATACCATAATTTTTAAAGCAGATTTAATAACACCAATAAGACGTGGTATTTGTCATATGCAAGCGTATGCGTATGCAAATGGTAGATTAGTTGCAGAAGCAGAATTAATGGCGCAAATTTCAAAAATTAAATAATTATGAATCAACCACTTGCTTACGTTCATCCACAAGCTAAAATTGCAAGAAATGTTGTAATTGAACCTTTTACAACGATACATAATAATGTAATAATAGGTTCTGGAACTTGGATTGGATCTAACGTAACAATTATGGAAGGTGCAAGAATTGGAGAAAATTGTAGAATTTTTCCTGGTTCAGTAATTTCGGCTATTCCTCAAGATTTAAAATTTGATGACGAAGAGTCTATTGTAGAAATTGGTAATAATGTAACTATTAGAGAATGTGTTACTATCAATAGAGGTACAAAAGATAGAATGAAAACCAAAATTGGTGACAATTGTTTAATTATGGCATATTGCCATATAGCCCATGACTGTTTCGTAGGTGATAATTGTATTTTTTCTAACAATACTACTTTAGCAGGTCATGTAACTATTGGAGACAATGTTGTTTTAGCAGGTATGGTTGCTATACATCAGTTTGCTTCTGTAGGTAAACATGCCTTTGTAACAGGAGGTTCGTTGGTTAGAAAAGATGTACCACCATTTGTAAAAGCTGCAAGAGAGCCGTTATCTTATGTGGGTATTAATTCTGTAGGATTAAGAAGAAGAGGGTACTCTACAGATAAAATAAGAGAAATTCAAAACATCTATAGAATTTTATTTCAAAAGCATTATAATTATACGCAAGCTATAGATATTATTGAGGCAGAAATGGAGGCAACTCCAGAACGTGATGAAATTATACAATTTATTAAAGACTCTCATAGAGGTATTATGAAAGGGTATTTTAATGTGAATTGATAAAATTTAGAAGTAAAGGTTTAAATAATTAAAGGTTATAACATAAATAATTGCTTTTAGCTAAAAAACTAAAAGCCTAAAAAACATAAATGGCAACAACATCAGATATTAGAAACGGATTATGCATTAGGTATAATAATGATATTTACAAAATAATTGAATTTTTACACGTAAAACCAGGTAAAGGTCCAGCTTTTGTTAGAACAAAATTAAAAAGTGTTACAAATGGTAAAGTCATTGACAACACTTTTCCGGCAGGAAGAAAAATTGATGATGTTAGAGTAGAAACTCATAAATTTCAATTTTTATATAATGATGGTGAGTTTTATCATTTTATGAACGAAGAAGATTACACACAAATCCGTTTATTAGAAGCAGCTTTAGATACACCAGAATTAATGAAAGAAGGTGAGATTGTAACTATTATAATTAATTCTGAAGATAATATGCCGCTTTCTGTTGATATGCCTTTAAGTGTAATTTTAGAAGTTACGTTTACAGAACCAGGAGTTAAAGGAAATACAGCAACAAATGCAACAAAACCTGCAACGGTAGAAACAGGTGCTATTGTAAATGTTCCTTTATTTATTAATGAGGGTGATAAAATTAAGATAGAAACTGCAAAAGGCTCGTATCAAGAAAGAATTAAAGAATAATTTTTACTGATAAAATTTTATATTGAATAATTAATTGTAAAATTAAATTGAATTTCTCAAAAACACAAACATTAAAAGAAATAGCTCAAATTATAAATTGTGAGTTTATTGGTGATGCAGCATTTGCTATCAAAGGAATCAACGAAATTCATGTTGTAGAAAAAGGAGATATCGTTTTTGTAGATCATCCAAAATATTATGATAAAGCATTAAATTCCGCGGCTACTACAATTTTAATCAATAAAAAAGTAGATTGTCCAGAAGGAAAAGCATTATTAATTTCTGATGATCCTTTTCGTGATTTCAATAAAATAACAAAACATTTTAATCCTTTTATTGCATCCAAAGTAAGTATTTCTGAAAGTGCAATTATAGGCGAAGGAACTGTTATTCAGCCCAATGTATTTGTTGGTAACCATGTTAAAATTGGTAAAAATTGTTTTATTCATCCTAATGTTACTATTTATGATCAAACAATTATTGGTAATAATGTAACAATTCATGCAAATACAGTTTTAGGAGCAGATGCTTTTTACTACAAAAAAAGACCAGAAGGGTACGACAAATTAATTTCTGGAGGAAGTGTAGTAATTGAAGATAATGTAGATTTAGGAGCTTCTTGTACTATTGATAGAGGAGTTAGCGGAAATACAACTATTAAAAAAGGAACTAAAATAGACAACCAAGTGCATGTTGGGCATGATACCATTATTGGTGAAAAATGTTTAATAGCTTCACAAACAGGTATTGCAGGTTGTGTAATTATTGAGGACGAAGTTACTATTTGGGGACAGGTTGGTACAAATAGCGGAATTACTATTGGTAAAGGTGCCATCATATTAGGACAAACTGGGGTTACAAAATCTGTAGCGGGAGGAAAGTCTTATTTTGGAACACCAATTGCAGAATCAAGAGAGAAATTAAAAGAAATGGCAGAAATAAAACAATTTTTAAAAGAACGAAAAAATTAATAAATAAAGTATTTATTTTCTTTTTTTAAAAACGAACAAAAAGCTATTTTTGTAAGATAAATTAAATCAAATTCCATTTTTTATTTTTTTGAAAAATTTTCAAAAAATGACAAACTAAAAATAATAAACCCTGAGTGTTTTAGTAAACAAAAATTCAAAAGTTATTGTACAAGGTTTTACTG
>JANQTQ010000012.1 GCA_030731625.1 Polaribacter sp.
CAGATTACCCAAATATTGCAATTCCGTTAAGAAAATAAATCAATTATATTTTATTGATGAAGAATTAGATTAAATTATTTACAACAAAAAATCCTGCTTTGTGCAGGATTTTTTTATAATTATAATTCAGTAAAATAATTTTATCTAATAATTCTCACGTTCATTTCTTCTACTTTTTTATCTGATAAAGGAGAAGGAGCATTAAATAATAAATCTTCTGAAGTTCCTGTTTTAGGGAAAGCCATCACTTCTCTAATAGAAGCTTTCTTTTCTAAAATCATCATTAAACGATCAATTCCCCAAGCAATTCCTCCGTGAGGTGGCGCTCCATATTGAAACGCTTTGTACATGGTACCTACACTTTTTAGCATTCCTTCTTTATCATAACCCATATTTTTATAGGTTGCTTCTAAAATTTCTGCTTTGTGTGCACGTACAGATCCTCCGCCAATTTCATAACCGTTTAAGATTAAATCGTATTGTTGAGCGATGATGGTTCCTATTTCATCATCCGTATTGTTCATGTGTTTTTCTAAATCGTAGATGGCTGGCATAGAAAACGGATTGTGTGTAAACGTCCAACGTCCTTCTTCAGTTCTTTCAAACATCGGGAAATCAACCACCCAAGCTGGTCTCAATTCTTTAGGATTGATCAGTTTTAAAATACGACCCATTTCTTGACGAACAGCATCTAAGGCTTTGTTTGCTGTTGCGTAATCTGCTGCTGAGAAAAACACAATATCACCAACTTGAGCATCTGTAGCTTTTATAATATTCGCTGCAATTTCTTCTCCTAAAAACTTAATAATTGGCGATTGTAAATCATTTTCATTTACAATAATATATGCCAAACCACCTAAACCATTTTGTTGTGCAATGGCAGTTAAGTTTTCAATTTGACCTTTAGACATTCTTGTATTTCCTTGTTCTTCAGCAGAAACTTTAATACATTTTACAATTCCGCCATCATCAATAGGTTTGCTAAAAACTTGAAAAGTGGTGTCTTTTACAATGTCTGTAATGTCTTGCATTTGCAAACCATAACGTAAATCTGGTCTATCACAACCATATTTATCCATCGCATCTTTGTAGGTAATTGTTTCAAACGGATGTAAAATCCATTTTTTTCCATAGATTTTATGCACAACTTCATTAAACATTTTTGTGTTTAAATCGATAATCTGTTGCATACTTGCGTATGCCATTTCAATATCTAATTGTGTAAATTCTGGTTGACGATCTCCACGAGAATCTTCATCTCTAAAACAACGTGCAATTTGAAAATATTTCTCAAATCCACCTACCATTAACATTTGTTTAAACTGTTGTGGTGCTTGTGGAAGTGTGTAAAAAGAACCTGCTTGTTTTCTAGTAGGAACAATAAATTCTCTTGCGCCTTCATCTGTTCCTGCAGTTAAAATTGGCGTTTCAATTTCTAAGAATTCTTCTTCGTCTAAAATATCGCGTAATAATTTAATTACTTTATGACGATTTACAATTGCTTTACGAACATCATCATTTCTATGATCTAAAAACTTGTATTGAAAACGAACATTTTCATTCGATTTTGTAGCTTTCTTAATTTCAAAAGGAAGCGTTTTAGATAGGTTCAAGATTTCTAAAACGGATGTTTCCAATTCAATTTTACCAGTTCTTAAACCTGCATTATAATCATCTTCTTTACGCTGAACTACAACACCAGTAACCATAATTACAGTTTCTGGTTTTAATTTTACAAGCTCGTCTAAATTAGGAAACGTTTCTCTACTTAAACGCACCTGAAAAATTTCTGTACTCGAATCGCGTAAATCGATAAAAATTAATTCTCCATGATCACGAACACTTGCAACCCAACCAGCTAAAGTTATTTCTTCTTTAATAGAAGTTTCTGATAACTGATTTATTTTATGTGTTCTATATTCTTCTTTTATTAGAATCGGAATTTGAGGTAAAATTTCTTCTAAGTTTCCTTTTTGACCTTCTTTATCCGCTTTTAATTGTTGGCTTTTAGCTGTTGGATGAGAACCAGTAGCTAAAGGCGAATGGCTAAGTGCTTTTAGAATTTCAGTTCTAATCACTTTTCCTGATGCTCCTTTACCAATAATTGCAATTACTTTACCAACTAGAATTCCTGCTTTTCCTTGATTTCCAGCTTTAATATCGTTTGCAATTGCTTCGTTTTGTTCAATTACTTTTAGAACAGCATCTTTTATGGTATCTTCAGAAATGGTATTCTCTTCAAAATATTTATTGTAATCAAAAGTTCTGTCTCTTAAGTATGATGTTATTCCGTTTTGAACTAAAACAGACGTAATTTTATCATCCTTAAATAATTGAAAAATCTCTGTTAATTGCGCAATATTATGAATGCTTGCATATTCATCTGCCCCAATATTATTTACCAATGTTTTTGCCACAAAAGACGGATCTTTAATGACATTATTAATCGCAATAAAAGTTTCAGAACGTAAAGAATCCGCAGTAAAAAACTTAGCATCTTGTGGTAAAACGCCTCCTTTTATCAGAATAGACTCTACGGCAAAAGGCAAAGAACTAACATCAACATCGATGCTTTCTACCACTTGCTTAATATTTACAAAAGGTAAATCTGGTTCAGAAATAAAACGATAATCTGCTTCAAATTCTTTGGTACGCATGGTTTTGGTTTGCTTTAAATCAGCATCCCATAAAACCGTAGTTTGTTCTGGTCTAAACTCTTTATGTTCTATAAAATAGGTAAGTTGTTTCTCAATTTCTTCCTTCAAAGCATCCACCATAAACTTAAACGAATTCAAGTTTTTAATTTCTGTTCTTGGATTTAAATTGTACGTATGTTTTTTTCTAAGTGATACAGAAACATCAGATTTAAACTCACCTTTTTCAAGATTTGCTTCTGATATTTTTAAATTCTGAACAATTCTCTGAATATATTGCGCGTAGGTCGATGCATCTTCGATATGACGAATACAAGGATCTGTAACAATTTCTATTAACGGAACTCCAGCTTTATTAAAATCGACTAAAGAAACTTTCTTTTCATGCATCAATTTTGCAGCATCTTCCTCAATATGAACTTGCGTTAAAGTCACTGTAAATTGAGATCCATCATTTCTATAACAAGAAACTTGACCATCAGGAATTACAGGATTGTGAAACTGCGTAATTTGAATATTTTTTGGATTATCTGGATATTCATAATGTTTACGATCCCAGGAAATTACTTCGTTAGAAAAAGTAGATTTTACCGCTTTTCCAAAATAAATAGCTTTTGTAATTGCTTCTTTATTGATGGAAGGTAAAACGCCCATTTGTCCTGTACAAACAGAACAAATATTTTGATTTGGTTGCTCTATTTCTTGATTTGCGCAAGAACAGAATAACTTCGATTTTGTATTTAAACGTACGTGTGTTTCAAGACCGATTACTAACTCTAAATCGTGCTTTTTTAATAGCTTATTTAATTGTTCCAGTTCCATTATATCGTATCTTTTAAGAAGTTAGCAAACTTCAAAACGAGTTCGTCATTATTTTTTGCAGCAGTAATCTGTAAGCCAGTTGCTGTTCCTTGCGGAATTGTTAACGTTGGTAATTGTCCTAAGCTAAATCCAACGGTGTAAGCATCCGATAAATACATTGCTAAAGGATCTTTTAAACTATCGCCAATTTTTGGTGGCGTATTTGGTGTTACTGGCGATAAAATAATATCAACTTCTTTAAAATCTTTTTCAAAATTATCAGCAATTTGATCTCTTAAATTCAATCCTTTTAAATAGATTTCATCAGAAAAACCTTGCGATAAAACTTGATTTCCACCAACAATTCTACGTTTTGTTTCTTCAGAGAAATTTTCTGAACGAGTTATAGAGTAGGTGTCTTTTAAATTTTCTCCTTCAATTCTTGCGCCGTAATTTGTGCCATCTAATCTTGATAAATTAGAAGCCGTTTCTGCCATTGCTAACGTATAATAAGTAGAAACTAAAGTGTCAGCTTCAAAGAAATCTAGTTCTTTAACTTCAATTCCTTTTGCTTTTATTTTTTCTATGGATGCTAAAAAATCAGCTTTTACTTGCGGATGAATAGCGTCACTTTCTATAAAGTTTTTAAAATAACCAACTGTTTTTATTTCATCAGCATTTAAAACAGCAGACATTGAAATTGATTTTGAATGATATGTAGTTTGATCTTTTACATCTTTACCACTCATCACATTTAAAACAATTCTAATATCTTCTATGTTTTTTGCAATTGGACCCACACAATCTGTTGAAGACGCATATGCCATCAATCCATAACGTGAAATTCTTCCATAAGTTGGTTTCAATCCGTAGACATTATTATAGCCAGCTGGTTGGCGAACAGAACCTCCTGTATCTCCACCAATTGAAAAAACAGTATAGTCTTTTGCAACGTTTACCGCAGAACCACCACTCGAACCTCCGGAAACTAAATCGGTATTTATAGCATTTTTTACTGCGCCAAAAATGGTGTTTTCTGATGAAGAACCGTGACCAAAACTATCACAATTTTCTTTTACTAGCGGAATTGCACCAGCGTCTAACAATTTTTGAATGGCAGTTGCTGTATACGGAGATTTGTAATTTTTTAACAAATCTGAACTAGCTGTAGCCAAAGTGCCTTGCAACATGTACACATCTTTTATACCAAAAGGAATCCCTTCTAGCAAACTAATATCTTCTCCGTTTTTAATTCTAGCATCAACTTTAGAAGCGAGTTCTAATGCGAATGTATCTAAAAGAGAATTTACTGTATTGTGCGTATTTGATTTTAATAAATCTAATCTGTCTTGCACTAATTTTGTACAAGTTATTTCTTTGTTCATCAATTGCTGATGAATCTCGTGTATTTGCGATTCCATAACTATTCTTCTATCACTTTTGCAACTACTAAATAGCCATTTTTTTCTTTCGGAAAGTTTTCAATAATGATTTGCTTTTCGGCATTAGGACTATCAATAACAACATCTTCTCTTAAATCATTTAAAGTAACAGCATTATTATGATTTGCATTAAAAGAATTATTATTTATTGAATTGGCATTTTTAATTGATTCGAATAATTTATTCACAGACTCAGATGGCTGCGCTCCTTTAATACTAGACAAAATGTCTACAGTCATAATTTTACTCATTACTTTTTTTGTTTTAGTTTACATTAAACTTTAAGGCGGCAAAACTACAAAAGTTTTGTTTCTGATTAAAGTATAAGATAAGAAAAAACACCAACAATTTAAGTAATAAATCATTGGTGCCTTAATTAATTCAGTAAATTCAAATCAAACATATGTTTGGAAGTACAAATATATGTTTTTACATTCTATTTGAATAGTTAATATTGTTATATGGTTATATATTGAAACATTATTTATTATATTTGTTGTTATATGTAAGTATAATTAAATTTTTTCTAGACTTTGTTTTACAATCTTAAATTTTTAAAAAAAAACTTAAAATAAAATTTGTTCAAATAGAAATTGCTTTCTACATTTGTAGCTCAATGAAAAATAATACAAAAAATACTTGGTGGTGGAACTCTCTTATAAAATAAGTGAGAAGAAACCTAGTATGTATATACAACATAACAAAAAAAGGCTTATCTCACGATAAGCCTTTTTTTTAGCCCATCCTAACCTTCCCAAAGGGAAGGAACAAAAACGGAGAAATTATGAATACAAGTAAAGAAAAACATAAAATTGAGCCACAAGAGTTTTTCCCCTTTGGGGAAAGCAAAAGGGGCTTACAATTTAAAACAATATTTAAAACAAAAATGGCAGATACAGTTACTCCTGTAGGCCTGTATTTACGTTTTAGAGATAAATTTGCAAACACACTTTTATTAGAGAGTTCAGATTATCATAGTAAAGAAGAAAGTTTCTCTTTTATTGCGATTGAGCCAATTATTTCTATGAAAGTAGATGATTATCAGTTTTCGGTTTCTCATAAAGGAACTCAAATTGATAAACAACCAATCAATAAAAATTTTTATGAGTTGTTTGATAAATTCACAAACTCTATAGAATTAGAGTGTCCTGCCGAATTAAAATCATTCAATGGTTTGTATGGCTACACAACGTTTGATTCTGTTCAGTATTTTGAGAATATTCAATTTAAAAACAAAAAAGCACCTTCTGCAATTCCAGAAATGCAATACAGTTTTTATCGTTTTATCATTGCCATCAATCATTTTAATGATGAAATGACGTTGATAGAAAATATTGAAGAAGGAACTGAATCTCGAATTAAAGAAATTCAAACAATTATTGATGCACAATCTTTTAATACACAAAAATTCGAAATTGTAGGCGAAGAAACATCAAATACAACAGGAGAAGAATTTATAGAGTATGTAAGAAAAGCAAAATCGCATTGTAAAAGAGGAGACGTTTTTCAGTTGGTTTTATCACGCCAATTTCAACAAAAATTTAAAGGAGACGAATTCAATGTTTATAGAGCATTACGTTCTATAAACCCATCGCCCTATTTATTTTATTTCGATTATGGATCCTTCAAATTAATGGGATCTTCACCAGAAGCACAAATTAAAATATCAGCGGGTAAAGCAACCATTAATCCAATTGCGGGTACTTTTAGAAGAACTGGTGATATGGCAGAAGACATAAAATTAGGTAAAAAACTATCCGAAGATAAAAAGGAAACGGCAGAACACGTAATGTTGGTAGATTTAGCGCGTAACGATTTAAGTAAACACGCCAATAATGTTACTGTTGAGGTATTTAAAGAAGTGCAGTATTTTAGCCACGTAATTCACTTAGTTTCTACAGTTAGAGGACAAATTAAAGGAAATCCAATAGAAATTGTTGGAGACACGTTTCCTGCCGGAACTTTAAGTGGCGCACCAAAATATAAAGCAATGGAATTGATTGACAAATATGAAAATCAAACTCGTGGCTTTTATGGTGGCGCAGTCGGAATTATCGGTTTAGACGGTTCTGTAAATTTGGCGATTGCCATTCGTTCTTTTGTCAGTAAAAACAACGTTTTGTATTCTCAAGCAGGCGCAGGAATCGTTATTCATTCCGATGAAGCAAAAGAATTACAAGAAGTAAATAATAAATTAGCAGCGTTAAAGAAAGCGTTAATTTTAGCAGAGAATATTTAGGGCGTTTTAACAGGCTTTCCACTATATCTTTTTTCCGAAAAAGAAAAAAGGATGCCGTTTCAATCCTTAACGCAAATTGAGAAATGAAGAAAATATTTACAATTAAAAATATCTTTTTAGGAATATTATTTATTCTAATAGATTTAGTTGTTTATATAGTTATAGGATTGATAATAATGACATACGAAGATTTTTATGATAAAAATTTAGGACCTTATTGGAGTTTAGAAAGTATGACTTTAACTCAAAAGTTAGCATATATTGGATTTTATGTTTGGTGGGTTTTAAATATTATTTTATTAATTTTTATTGGATATAAAATCTTTCAGAGATCAACAATTAAACAAATCCACGATTAAACGATTACACAACAACAGAATATGAAAATATTAATATTAGATAATTACGATTCGTTCACTTACAACTTAGTTCATTTGGTGGAAAAAATCACAGGAAATTTTCCAACGGTTTTTAGAAATGACGAAATCAGTATTGCAGATGTAGGAAATTACGATATGATAATGTTGTCTCCAGGACCTGGAATTCCTGATGAAGCAGGAATCTTAAAAGAGGTAATTAAAACGTACGCAGGAATCAAACCAATATTCGGAGTTTGTTTAGGTTTACAAGCAATTACAGAAGTTTTTGGAGGAACCATCATCAATTTAGACGATGTTTTTCACGGAGTAGCCACAGAAATGAGGGTTACAGACAAAAACGCAATTATTTTTAAGGATGTTCCAGAAACGTTCATGGCTGCACGTTATCATTCTTGGGCAGCAACAGATAAAGGTTTTCCAGAAGAAATTCAAGTAACCGCAAGAGATGAAGATGGATTAATTCAAGCAATTGAACATAAAATATTTCCAATTTCTGCGGTTCAGTTTCATCCAGAATCTATTTTAACAGATGTTGGTGAGCAATTGGTGAC
>JANQTQ010000013.1 GCA_030731625.1 Polaribacter sp.
TCATTATACCATTCTATTTGACCTTGATTGTAGGTGTGATTTGCCATAATTAAATCTTTAGTTCCATCAGCATGTAAAGCTTCTATTGTTAAAGGTTTTCCTGGAGAAAATTTATCTAAATCAATAAAATTGAAAGTATCATCTTCTTGAATTAAATCATAATCAGTTTCATTAGCAAATGTTAAACCTAACATTCCTTGTTTTTTAAGATTTGTTTCATGTATTCTAGCAAAAGATTTTACTAAAACTGCTACTACACCTAAATGACGAGGTTCCATTGCGGCATGTTCTCTAGAAGAACCTTCACCATAATTATGATCACCTACAACAATTGTTTTCACTCCTGATGCTTTATACGCTCTTGCTGTATCTGGAACTCCTGCATAATCTCCAGACATTTGATTTTTAACAAAATTAGTTTTCATTCCAAATGCATTTACTGCACCAATTAAACAGTTATTAGAAATATTATCTAAATGACCTCTATAACGCAACCAAGGACCCGCCATAGAAATATGATCTGTGGTACATTTTCCATGTGCTTTTATTAATAATTTTGCTCCAGAAATAGTATTTCCAATAGGTGTAAAAGGTTCTAGTAATTGTAATCTATCTGATTTTACATCAACAGAAATGACAACTCCACTTCCATCCTCTTTTGGTGCTAAATACCCGTCATCTTTTACTTCAAAACCTTTTGGAGGTAATTCCCATCCTGTTGGTTCATCTAACATGACTTCTTCTCCTTTTTTATTAATTAATTTATCCGTTATCGGATTAAAATCTAAACGTCCCGCAATGGTTACTGCAGCAACCATTTCTGGTGATGCAACAAATGCATGTGTATTTGGATTTCCATCGGCACGTTTTGCGAAGTTTCTATTAAAAGAGTGAATTATAGAGTTTTTAGGAGCATTTTTTGGGTTATCATAACGTGCCCACTGACCAATACAAGGTCCGCAAGCATTTGTAAAAATAGTAGCACCCAGTTTTTCAAAGGTTCCTAAAATACCATCTCTTTCAGTTGTATACCTTACTTTTTCTGAACCTGGATTAATTCCGAATTCTGCTTTTATTCCTAAATCTTTATCAATAGCTTGTTGTGCAATAGAAGCTGCTCTTGATAAATCTTCGTAAGACGAATTTGTACAAGAACCAATTAAACCCCATTCTACATTTAAGGGCCAATTATTTTTATTCGCCATTTCAGTCATATCAGCACCTGCTTTCGTAGATAAATCTGGTGTAAAAGGGCCGTTTAATAATGGACTTAATTCTGATAGATTTATTTCAATCACTTGATCAAAATATTGCTCTGGATTTTCATAAACTTCTGCATCACCTGTTAAATATTCTTTTATTTTATTTGCTTCATCAGCTACATCACTTCTGTCTGTTGCTCGTAAATAACGTTCCATAGAATCATCATAACCAAAAGTTGATGTTGTTGCACCAATTTCTGCTCCCATATTACAAATTGTACCTTTACCTGTACAAGACATTGAAGTTGCACCGGGTCCAAAATATTCTAAAATTGCTCCTGTACCTCCTTTAGCAGAGACAATACCAGCAACTTTTAAAATTACGTCTTTTGGTGCTGTCCAACCAGAAAGTTTTCCTGTTAACTTTACCCCTATTAGTTTTGGGAATTTTAATTCCCAAGCCATTCCCGCCATTACATCTACAGCATCTGCACCACCAACTCCAATAGCAACCATCCCTAATCCTCCAGCATTTACCGTATGAGAATCTGTACCAATCATCATCCCTCCAGGAAATGCATAATTTTCTAATACCACTTGATGTATAATTCCCGCACCTGGTTTCCAAAAACCTATTCCATATTTATTAGAAACAGATTCTAAAAAATTAAAGACTTCATTACTTGTATTTAATGCGGTTTGTAAATCTGAGGATGCCCCATTTTTTGCCTGAATTAAATGGTCACAATGTGTTGTGGTTGGCACCGCCACTTTAGTTTTACCTGCTTGCATAAATTGTAATAATGCCATTTGAGCTGTTGCATCTTGCAATGCAATTCTATCTGGCGCAAAATCTACATAATCTTTACTTCTTTCAAAAGCTTTACTAGGTGTACCATCCCATAAATGAGCGTATAAAATTTTTTCAGCAAGCGTTAAAGATTTGCCTGTTATTTTTCGAGCTGCGTCTACACGTTCTGCCATAGAAGCGTAAACTTTCTTAATCATTTCAATATCAAAAGCCATAAAATATCTATTTTTTATTGTTGAAATTATTTTTATTTAATTGCTCTAATATACAAAATATAAAAATGTTTTAGGGGCATTTTTAGATTTGTAAGTATAAATTACGAATACCCGCATAGAAGTTTCTGATATAAAAAAATTAATATTTCATCCAAAAAAAAAACCTGAATCTAAGACTCAGGTTTTTTAATATATATTATTCGTTTTAAATTATCTCACTAATTGCTTTTGAGATGGTTTAAACTTTGTTAATACAATTCCATCTACAGCTGCTTCATATTCTGCCATAGTTGGAGTTCTACCTAAAACAGTTGATAAAACAACCACCGGTGTAGAAGATAATAAAGACTCTCCTTTTTTCTCACCAGAATCTTTTACAACTCTACCTTGAAATAAACGTGTAGAAGTAGCCATTACGGTATCTCCTGGTGCTGCTTTTTCTTGATTACCCATACATAAGTTACAACCTGGACGCTCTAAATACAACATGTTTTCATATTTAGTACGTGCTAATCCTTTTGGTGCGCTATCATCAAATTCGAAACCTGAATATTTTACTAAAACATCCCAATCTCCTTCTGCTTTTAACTCATCAACAATATTATACGTTGGCGGTGCAACAACTAAAGGTGCTTTAAACTCAACTTTACCTTTTTGCGCCTCAATATTTTTTAACATTTGAGCTAATATTTTCATATCACCTTTATGAACCATACAAGAACCAATAAAACCTAAATCTACTTTTTTAGTTCCACCATAAAAAGATAATGGTCTAATAGTATCGTGTGTATAACGCTTAGAAACATCATCATTATTTACATCTGGATCTGCTATCATTGGTTCAGCAATTTCATCTAAATCGATGATTACTTCAGCATGATATTTAGCATTTGCATCAGGTCTTAAAGAAGGTTTAGTACCAGATTTAATTTCAGCAATTCTCTTATCTGCTTTTGCAACTAATCCTGCTAAAACATTTAAGTGATTGTCCATTCCTTTATCAATCATGATCTGGATTCTACCTTTTGCAATCTCTAAAGATTCAATCAAAGTATCATCCTCAGAAATACAGATAGAAGCTTTTGCTTTCATCTCTGCAGTCCAATCTGTAAATGTGAAGGCTTGATCTGCTGTTAATGTACCTATATGAACCTCAATTATTCTACCTTGAAAAACGTTTTCTCCACCAAATTGTTTAAGCATTTGTGATTGCGTTGCGTGCACTACATCACGGAAATCCATAAAAGATTTCATTTGACCTTTAAAGGTAACTTTTACAGATTGTGGAATTGGCATTGTAGCCTCTCCTGTAGCTAAAGCTAAGGCCACTGTTCCTGAATCTGCTCCAAATGCAACACCTTTAGACATTCTTGTATGCGAGTCTCCACCAATAATGATGTCCCAATCACCTACTGTAATATCGTTTAATACTTTATGGATAACATCTGTCATTGGGAAATATTTCCCTTTAGGATCACGACCTGTAATCAATCCAAAGTCGTTCATAAACTTCATTAACCTTGGAATATTAGCCTTAGATTTATCATCCCAAACAGAAGCTGTATGACAACCTGATTGGTAAGCTCCATCAACAATTGGAGAAATAACTGTAGCAGCCATCATTTCTAATTCTTGTGAAGTCATTAAACCTGTAGTATCTTGTGAACCCACAATATTTACTTCTACACGAACATCAGAACCTGCATGCAAAATTTTACCAGGAGTATTTCCTACAGCATTTTTATTAAATATTTTTTCTACTGCAGTAAGACCTTGACCTTCAATTGAAATTTCTTTTGAAGTAGCATATACTTGTGGAGCTTCAATTCCTAAAATTTTAGCTGCAAATGTTTGCAGTTTTTTACCGAAAACAACAGCGTAAGAACCACCTGCTTTCATAAACTCCATTTTTTGCGGCGTAAATGCAGCAGAAATATCTTTTAATTCTGTATCTCCGTTATATAATTTTTTCTCTTTTGTATTGATGGTAAGAACTGTACCTGTTGCTACAGAATACTCTTCTTTTAATACCGGATCACCATTTTCATCACGAATTGTATTTCCTTCAGCATCTTTTTGTTGAACCCAGTTTTTAAGGTCTAAACCTATACCACCAGTAACACCCACTGTAGTTAAGAAAATTGGCGAAATTCCGTTTGTCCCAGCAATTACTGGAGCGATGTTAATAAATGGTACATAAGGACTAGCTTTAATACCTGTCCATAAAGCCACATTATTTACACCAGACATTCTTGAAGAACCAACTCCCATTGTTCCTTTTTCAGCAATTAACATCACACGTTTATTTGGATGTTTTTTCTGTAATGCTAACAATTCATTTTGCATATCTTTATTATGCTCAAATAAACACTGACCGTGTAATTCACGATCTGATCTTGAATGCGCATCACCTCCTGGAGACAATAAATCTGTAGAAATATCACCTATACCTGCAATATAAGTAACTACTTCAATTTCTTCATCTATCTCTGGTAATTTTGTAAAAAACTCTGCTTTTGCATAGCTTTCTATAATATCTTTGGCAATTTCGCTACCGTTTTTATAAGCTTCTTGTAAACGAGATGTGTCTGCTTCGTATAAAAACACCTGTGTTTTTAAGACTTTTGCTGCTTCTTTTGCTATTGCTACATCATTTCCTAGCGCTAAATCTAAAAGCACTTCAATTGAAGGTCCGCCTTTCATGTGAGACAACTGTTCTAATGCAAAAGCAGGCGTAATTTCTTTAACCAGCTCCTGTCCTAAAATAATTTCTTTTAAAAACTTAGCTTTTACAGTAGCAGCGCTCGTTGTTCCTGGTAAAACATTATAAATGAAGTAATTAAGAGAATCATCTCTAAATTCATTTTGTAAATCTTTAATTTGTTCAATGATTTTGCTAAGTAATTCAGCACCATCAATTGGTTGTGGATGAAGTCCCTGAACTTTTCGTTCTTCTATCTGCTTAAGGTAATCATTATAAATGCTCATGAAAGAAATCTTTAATTACTGTAAAACTTTTTAATTTTTTAAAATCAAAAGCCTACTATACAAGTTTTTGTTAATATTAGTAAAGCAAACTTACATTTTTTATATCAATATTAAAAGATAAATAATAGATTGCTCTAATTAATGAATAAAAAAAAGTTATTTAAACTTTCATTGATTAAAAATCAATGAATGAAAGGTATTTTAACAAATAAATGAAAAGTTCATAAAATAAAAAAGCAGACTAATAAGCCGAATTTTGTCCCTTAAAAAGGTTCTTATCATTTATCTAGTTCTAAAATTACTCTTAGAATCAATCTGCCTACCCTTTAGAATCGAGCGAGTAGCCCTCAAGCTCTAATATACATGGCATTGCACCTCATAGAGTTTACCTGGTTTCACTACAGCCGAACTGTACTTGCTTTCTGTTGCACTTGTCCTCAGTTTACACTGGACGGATGTTATCCGCTATGATTACTCTTTGGTGTCCGGACTTTCCTCCTTGAACTCAATTCAAGGCGATAAGATAAGTCTGCTTTCAGATGGCAAAAGTAGTGATTAAATCTATAAAAAAACCCACTCAAATTAAAAACTTGAGTGGGAAAAATTGCTATGAAAAAGAAAAAGTGTTATCGATTTCTCAATAACTTAACAAATATATATTAATTTAATTGATAAAAAAAATAACCAATAAAAATAACGACGCCTTTATCTTTTTTTAATATTTCTTTAAGAAAACATATCTTTTACCTTTTCAAAAAATGATTTATCCGAGGTATTTGGATTCGGAGTAAAATTCTCATTATCAGACATTTTTTCAAAAAACTCTCTTTGTTCCTTATTTAATTCTTGTGGTGTCCAAACATTTGTATGAATTAAGAAATCTCCTGTTCCATAACGCTCTATACTTGGCAAACCTTTCCCTTTTAATCTTAAAATTTTACCAGATTGTGTACCTGCATCAATTTTAATTTTTACTTTTCCTGTAACTGTATCCACCTCTTTACTTGTGCCTAAAACTGCTTCAGAAAAATTAATGTATAAATCATAATGAATATTAGTTCCTTCTCTTTTTAAAGTTTCATGTGGTACTTCTTCTATTAGTACTAATAAATCTCCCGAAATAGAATTTTTACCTGGAGCATCGTTTCCTTTTCCTCCTACTTTTAATTGTACCCCTTCGGTTACACCAGCAGGAATATTAATTGAAACTGTTTCTTCTTTTACTATTAAACCTTGTAAATCTGCTCCGTTTGGTTTACTACTTAATATTTCTCCAGCTCCAGAACAAGTACTACATGTAGTTGCTGTTTGCATTCTACCTAAAATAGTATTGGTAACCCTCATTTGTTGACCAGAACCATTACAAGTTGTACACGTTTTATAAGTTACACCGTCTGCTTGTACTTTTCTACGAACTTTTACTTTCTTCTCTACTCCTTTTGCTATTTCTTCTAAAGTAAGTTTCACACGAATTCGCATATTACTTCCTTTCACTCTAGCTTGTCTGTGGCCTCCACCACCAAAACCGCCGCCAAAGCCACCGCCACCAAAAATATCTCCAAACTGACTAAAAATATCATCCATGTTCATTCCGCCGCCGCCAAAGCCACCGCCTCCTTGAGGACCATCAAAAGCTGCATGACCATATTGATCATAACGTGCTTTTTTATTTTCGTCGCTTAAAACTTCGTAAGCCTCAGCTGCCTTTTTAAAGTTCTCTTCAGCAGTTTTATCATCAGGATTTTTATCAGGATGATACTTGATTGCCATTTTTCTATACCCTTTCTTTATTTCAGCTTGCGTAGCAGATTTTGAAATTCCTAATATTTCGTAAAAGTCTTGTTTTGCCATATTATTTAGTTTGCAGTTTTCAGTTTTCAGTTTGCAGTTCGTATATTACTGGCTGCTGCTACTGTGAACTGTATTACTAATTTACTTTTTTACTGTCCTATAACTACTTTTGGATAACGTATAATTTTAGTACCTAATTGATAGCCATTTTCTACACAATCAATTACTTTTCCTTTCAAATCTTCTGATGGAGCAGGAATTTGAGTAATTGCTTCATGAATTTCAGCATCAAAAACGTCTCCTTGTTTTGTTTCTATTTTTGATAATCCTTTTAATTCTAAAGTGTTGTATAATTTTTGATAAATTAATAAAACGCCTTTTCTTAATTCTTCTGCTTCTGCATCTTCTTCAATATGTGCCAAAGCGCGTTCAAAATCATCAACAACTGGCAGTAAAGATGTCATTAATTCTTGACCTGCAGTTTTAAACAGCTCTATTCTTTCTTTAGAAGTTCTTTTTTTATAGTTTTCGAACTCTGCAAACAAACGTAAAAACTTATCTTTTTCTGCTTGAATGATTTCTTCTGTAGTTGGTTCTTCTACTACAACTTCTGCTTCAACTTCTTGATTTTCTTCAACTTGAACAGTTTCTTGTTCGATTGTATTTTCTTCTTCTTTTATATCTTCTTTGTTACTCATTTCTTTGTAATCATTTAATTGTCTCTCTTTTATTTGCAAAAACATTGCCAACAAAAAAATAGTGTCAAACTGACACTATTTTTAGTAGTTTTTTATTATTGGAATGCTGAATTAAGTTTGGCATTTAAACGAGCTTCAATATTTTCATAACCTCTATCTATTTGTTCTATATTATTAATGATACTGGTTCCTTTTGCAGAAAGAGCAGCAATTAATAATGAAATTCCTGCTCTAATATCTGGTGATGACATTTTTGTTGCTTTTAACGGACTTTCAAAATTTTGACCAATTACGGTTGCTCTATGAGGATCACATAATATTACTTTTGCGCC
>JANQTQ010000014.1 GCA_030731625.1 Polaribacter sp.
CAAACTATTTTATGTGGTTTGTTACAAACAGGTGCAATTTTATCGTTTGATAAAATGGTTGCAGAAGGAATTGACGCTGGTTATGCAGCTAAATTAATTCAATATGGTTGGGAAACGGTAACGGAAGCTTTAAAACATGGTGGAATCACCAACATGATGGACAGATTGTCTAATCCTGCTAAAATAGAAGCGTTTAGATTATCAGAAGAATTAAAAGACATTATGCGTCCATTATTCCAAAAACATATGGATGATATCATGACGGGTCATTTCTCTCAAACAATGATGGAAGATTGGGCTAATGATGATAAAAACTTATTAACTTGGAGAGCTGCAACGGGCGAAACTGCTTTTGAAAAACAAACAATTACAACGCAAGAAATTTCTGAACAAGAATATTTTGATCACGGAACCTTATTAGTTGCTTTTGTTAGAGCGGGTGTAGAATTGGCTTTTGAAGCGATGACAGAGTCTGGAATTATTGCTGCTTCTGCGTACTACGAATCTTTACACGAAACACCATTAATTGCAAATACAATTGCAAGAATGAAATTAGCAGAAATGAATCGTGTTATTTCTGATACAGCAGAATATGGTTGTTATTTATTTGATCATGCTTGTAAACCGTTATTAACAGATTTTATGAAAACTGTAAAAACTGATATTATTGGTAAAAAATATACAAGTTCTAACGATGTTGATAATAAAGAATTAATTAGAATCAATAAAATTATTAGAAATCATCCAGTAGAAAAAGTTGGAGAGAGATTAAGAAATTCTATGACAGCAATGCAAGTAATAAAATCTGCATAATAAAATTAAGATTTTAACTTTTATAAAAACCTGTCAGATTTAATAATCTGACAGGTTTTCTTTTTATCTTCGAACTATGAAAAACAAACAAGCTTACTTTCCAAGTTTAGAAAGTGTTCAACAGGCATCTTTAAATTTAAAAGGAGTTGCCATTGAAACTCCGTTAAGTAAAAATTTTAATCTTTCTAAAGAATTAGAAGCAACTATTTTATTTAAACGAGAAGATTTACAAGTAGTACGTTCTTACAAAATTAGAGGCGCATATAATAAAATGTGTTCGTTAACTTCGGATGAAAAACAAAGAGGAATTGTTTGTGCAAGTGCTGGAAATCATGCCCAAGGAGTTGCCTTGTCTTGTAAGTTATTACAAATAAAAGGCACAATTTTTATGCCTTCGCCAACACCAAAACAGAAAATAAATCAGGTTAAAATGTTTGGTGAGGATTTTATAAATATCATTATTAAAGGAGACACCTATGATGACGCTTATAATGCATCAAAAGTAGAATGCGATTCTAAAAATAAAACCTTTATTCATCCTTTTAATGACGAAAAAGTTATTGAAGGGCAAGCAACAGTTGGTTTAGAAATTTTAAATCAAACGGATAAAAAAATAGATTATGTTTTTGTGCCAATTGGTGGCGGAGGTTTATCAGCGGGTTTATCAACTGTATTTAAAGGATTATCGCCAGATACTAAAATTATTGGAGTAGAGCCTCAAGGCGCGCCTTCTATGCAAACATCCATCAGAAATAAAAAAAATACTGCTTTAGATACGATAGATAGTTTTGTTGATGGTGCAGCAGTAAAAAAAGTAGGCGATTTAAATTTTGCTATTTGTTTGCAAAATTTAGATGCTGTAATTACAGTTCCAGAAGGGAAAGTTTGTCAAACAATATTAGATTTATATAATATAGATGCTATTGTTGTAGAGCCTGCAGGTGCATTAAGTATTACCGCATTAGATTTTTATGCTGATGAAATTAAAGGGAAAAATGTAGTTTGTGTAGTAAGCGGAAGTAATAATGATATTACAAGAACCGCAGATATTAAAGAAAGAGCCTTGTTGTATGCGAATTTAAAACACTATTTTATTGTAAAATTCCCTCAAAGAGCAGGAGCATTAAAACAATTTGTGGCAGAAATTTTAGGTCCGAATGATGATATTACGCATTTTGAATATACCAAAAAAACGAATAGAGAAAAAGGAGTTGCTGTGGTTGGTTTGGAATTAAAATCGGCTAAGGATTTAGAGCCTTTAATAAGTAGAATGAAAGAACATAATTTTTTTGGCGACTACTTAAATGATAAACCCGATTTATTTCAGTTTTTAGTCTAATTTTTGTAGTAAACACTGATGTTTCTATGTTAAAGCTCGAAATCCTTTTCGTGATTATTATGGTTTTCTAAAAAGTAAATTAGGTAATTTAAGCTTATTTTTTGTTACTTTGAATTATTAAGATTTAATCTAAATTGATTAACGAGGTTTTTTAACCTCAAAAATAAAATTTAAAATTATGAAACAACTCTTTGCAGAAATACCAAATGAGTATAAAATTGATGCCCTTTTACATCAAAAAACATATTTAGTAGATGGTGTTTTAAAAAACTGGACAGGTGCTACTTCTGATGTAATTTCAACAATTTCTTCAACAGAAAATTATCAACCAACATTAATTGGTACGGTTCCAGATTTAGGAGAAGAGGAAGCTTTAGAGGCTTTAAATTCTGCTGTAAAAGCATATGGAAAAGGGCAAGGTTTGTGGCCAACAATGAAAGTTGAAGGCAGAATTGCAGCAATGGAAAAATTTGTTGTTCAAATGAAAACCAAGCGTACAGAAATAGTAAAATTATTGATGTGGGAAATTGGTAAAACATTACCAGATTCAGAAAAAGAATTTGATAGAACCGTAGAATATATTTACGATACTATTGAAGACTACAAACAAATGGACAGAAATTCTGCTAAGTTTGATAAAAACAGCGGAGTGCATGCACATATTAGACGTGGTCCTTTAGGCGTTGTTTTATGTTTAGGTCCTTACAATTATCCTTTAAATGAAACTTTTGCATTGTTGATTCCTGCTTTAATTATGGGAAACACAACTGTTTTTAAACCTGCAAAATATGGTGTTTTATTATTAACGCCATTGTTAGAAGCTTTTCAAAATAGCTTTCCGGCCGGAGTTGTAAATGTTATTTTTGGTAGAGGTAGAACTTTGGCAACGCCAATAATGAAAACAGGTAAAGTAGATGTGTTGGCTTTAATTGGTAATAGTAAATCGGCAAATGCAATTCAGGCAAACCATCCGCAGAAAAACAGGTTACGTTTAGTTTTAGGTTTAGAGGCTAAAAATCCTGCAATTGTTTTAGAAGATGCAGATTTAGATTTGGCAATTAGCGAGTGTATTTCTGGTGCAACTTCATTTAACGGTCAGCGTTGTACGGCATTAAAAGTATTGTATGTTCATGAAAATATTGTGGAAGAATTTAACAAACGTTTTTCTGAAAAGGTAGATGCTTTAAAGTTTGGAAATCCTTGGGAAAAAGGAGCTGTACTTACACCTTTACCAGAGCCAGATAAACCTGCTTATATTCAAGAATTAATTGATGATGCTACTAAAAAAGGTGCAAAAATTATCAATAAGAAAGGCGGAGAAACCACAGAAAATTATATTTTCCCAGCAGTTTTATATCCGGTTTCTAAAGATATGAGAGTGTATCAAGAAGAACAATTTGGACCTGTAACGCCAGTTTTATCTTTTAAAAATATTGAGGAACCTTTAGATGATATGGCAGCCTCTAATTACGGACAACAAGTAAGCGTTTTTGGTAGTGATGTAAACACATTATCGCCTTTAATAGATACGTTAGTGAATTTAGTTTGTAGAGTAAACTTAAATAGTTCTTGCCAACGTGGTCCAGATGTGTATCCTTTTACAGGTAGAAAAGATTCTGCAGTGGCAACTTTAAGTGTACATGATGCTTTGCGTTCTTTTTCTATCAGAACATTTGTAGCGTCAAAAGATACTGCTTATAACAATGCTATTTTAAAAGAATTATTAGATAAAAAAACATCTAATTTTATAAGTACAGATTATATTTTGTAATTAAATACAGAAATATTTTAGAATTTAAAACCTCTTATTACTGATGGAAATTCAGTTTTAGGAGGTTTTTTTTTGTATGAATAACACAAGGTGAAAGAATGAAATAATCTTTTATTTAACTTCCTTTATTTGTGTATTTAAACTTTAAAACTAAATTTATTTTGCATTATGTAACTAAATACTATGGTTATTAAAATTGTTAAAAATCGAGAAGGTGTTGGGTAAAAATCAAATACATCTACTAGTAATTTCATTGAAATATAACTAATTAATAAGGATGTACAAGCAATTGTTAAGTATCTAAAAAATTGAGTTTTCTTTCGAAGTTTAGATTCAGAAAACACAATATATCTGTTCAATAAAAATCCTGTTAAAAATGTAATTGGAAAAACAAAAAATAAAGAAGCTATATGTGGACTTAAAACAACAAAAAATAAGTCTAAATTTTGTTTATCGAAAATGAATTGAAAGCAGATAAAATATAAAGTAATGTCTAAAATTAAATTACTACCACCACAAACAGCATATCGATATGTTTTAATTGGGATAAATTTTTTAAATAAGAAATAACCAGAATCTATTATTTTAAGTAGAAAATGTACCATAATTCACTCAAATCTATTTTTTTAAATATTGAGAAAATACAGGTTTTAACGCCTTTTTATAATACAATTTTCAATCGGCGAAGTTATATTTTAAAAAGTATAAAATCAAACTAAATTATTTTAAACCAGCATTGTTTAGGGTTTTATTTTTGGTCATAAAAAAACCCAAGCGATTGCCTGGGTTTATTATTTAAATAAAAATAGTAATTATTTTTTAGCTAATAAATCTCTTATTTCTGCTAATAAATCTTCTTGACTAGGTCCTTTTGGTGCTTCTGGAGCTGGTTCTTCTTTCTTCTTAGTTGCATTAATTCCTTTAATAATCATAAACATTACAAAAGCAACAATCACAAAATCGATTACATTTGTAATAAACTCACCATAAAGAATTGCTACTTCGCCAGTAATTTTACCAGCTTCGTCTGCAATACCTTCTTTTGCAATAAATTTTAAATCTTTAAAATCGGCTTTAAATATTAAGCCAATTAACGGAGAAACAATTCCTCCAGTAAAAGAAGTAACTACTTGTTTAAAAGCAGCACCCATCACAAAACCTACAGCAATATCTACAAGGTTTCCATTCATTGCAAAGTCTTTAAATTCTTTAATCATTCCCATTCTAAATTGATTTTAATTTGTTAGGCTGTAAAAGTAGTAAAAAATTATTTCTTTAATACTTTTTTAACGCGTTGCGAAATGGAGGTT
Source organism: Polaribacter sp. (assembly GCA_030731625.1). Classification (GTDB taxonomy): domain Bacteria; phylum Bacteroidota; class Bacteroidia; order Flavobacteriales; family Flavobacteriaceae; genus Polaribacter. Next base: position 5,234 of record JANQTQ010000014.1, read on the forward strand.
AAAGTTTCGTACACAATGGTTTCGGCTATATCAGCTATATTCTGAATCATTTCTTGCGAGTTAAAAATAATTACCTTGTCGCCTTCATTACAGTCAATTTTAGTTACATCAACCATAATCATGTCCATACAAACATTACCAATAATTTTAGCTTTTTGATTGTTTATTAAAACATACCCTTTTTTATTTCCTAAGGCTCTCGTAATTCCATCTGCATGGCCAATAGGTATTGTGGCAGATTTAATTAATTTTTTAGCAATAAAAGCTCTGTTATAACCAACCGTTTCGCCTGGTTCTATAAAATGTATTTGAGAAATTATTGAATAAAGATTGTGTGTATTTTTTAATTGGGATGTTACTTTTTCATCATTTCCAAAACCATATAAACCAATACCAATTCGAACCATATCAAATTGTGCTTCTGCATAATTGACTACGCCAGATGTATTTAAAACATGTAGCATTGGCCTGTAGTCTAGGTATTTGTAAAATTGTTGCGCTATGTATGTAAAATTATTTATTTGATTAATGGTAAAATCCTTTTCTTCTAGATCTTCACTAGCCGCTAAATGAGAAAATAAAGATTGTACTTTAACATGATTTGTTTCTTTAAGATCTGCTAAAATCTTAGGGATGTCTGTATGCCAAAAACCTAATCTATTTAGGCCTGTATTAAATTTTATATGAATAGGATAATTCATTAAAAGAGTATCGTCTGCCAATTTTAAAAAAGCATCAAAAACTTTAAAATTATATAAATTTGGCTCTAATTTATAATCAATAATAGATTGTAACGTTTGTGTTTGCGGGTGCAACACTAAAATTGGTGTTTTAATCCCTCCTTTTCGTAAGTTAATTCCTTCAACAGCAAAGGCAACTGCAAAATAATCTACTTTATCTTGTAAAAATTTTGCCACTTTTACAGCATCACTTCCGTATCCGGTAGCTTTAACAACTGCTAAAATTTTGGTTTCTGGCTTTAGTTTTTGCTTAAAATAATTAAGATTGTGCTCTAGTGATTTTCCATCAATTTCTAAAACGGTTACATGATTATTCATATGATTTTGCTAAACTTAAATCAGTCTCTTTTAAATTTGGTCTTACTATTTTATTTGTTCAGCATCTTTTAAAGCTGATTTATTATCTTCGGAAGATACGGTTTGTTTTTGTTTATTTTTGACGGCTTTGTAGTACGCAGCTCTGCTTAAAGGCTCGTATTCTTGCGTTTCTCCAAGCATTACTAATTTGTCATTTTGCGCTTTTCTAAAACTATAATGCGCTAAATTACCTGTATGTGTGCAAACTGCGTGTACTTTGGTTACATATTCTGCAGTTGCCATTAAAGCGGGCATAGGACCAAAAGGGTTTCCTTTAAAATCCATATCTAAACCAGCCACAATAACTCTAATTCCGCTATTTGCCAAATCATTACAAACAGCAACAATTTCATCATCGAAAAACTGTGCTTCATCAATACCAACAACATCTACATCAGTAGCTAATAACCGAATGTTTGAAGCAACTGGTACTGGTGTAGAGCGAATTCTATTGTCGTTATGAGACACAACTTCTTCGTCATCATATCGAGTATCAATTGCAGGTTTAAAGATCTCTACACGTTGTTTTGCAAATTGAGCACGTTTTAAACGTCTAATTAATTCTTCTGTTTTACCAGAAAACATAGAGCCACAAATGACTTCGATCCAGCCAAATTGTTCTGTATGATTTACTGTATTTTCAAGAAACATTTTGTAATTTTAAGCGTTATAAATTTGCGTTACTTTGCGTGTCGCAAATTTAGGGATATTTACCAGTAAAAAATAAAATCAAACAACAACTTATGCACAAAAAATTAGAGGCAGATTTAATAAGTTTAGCTCACAGTATTTTACAGATGAAAAATAAAGACAATGTGTTTTTATTAAAACAAAAGTCGAAAGAAATCTACGAAAAACTATCTGTTTTGGCGTTTGTTGAAGAATATGTAAACTCAACACCCGGCTTAAAAGTAACAAAAGAAGAATTATTAGGTAAGGTAGCAGTTGCTTTTGAATTAAAAGAAAACACTAATCTTGATGAAAATACTGCTAAAGAAACTAAGGAAATTGAAGAAAAAGTAGTCTTTAATCTTGTAGATGAGATAGAAGAAGTAAAACAAGAAGTTGATATTGAAGAAAAGGTAGCACCTAAAACTTTTGAAATTCTTGAACAACCTTTTGATGAATTAGAAGAAATTATGTTTTCTGAAACTATTGTCGAAGAAACGAATGCCGAAGAAATTAAGGTTGAAGCAGCAATTGTTGAAGAATATATAGTTGAAGTTGCTGAAATTGAAGAACCAATTGCCGAAATTGAAGAACCAATCGTTGAAGTAATTAACGTTGAGGAAGTGATTGCAGAAGTACCTACAGTCGATGATCTTTTACTTGAAAAACAATATTTTAACGATGTTGTAAAAGTAGAAGTTAATAAAACAAAAACATTAGAAGAAGAATTGCAAGATACTTTTTCTGTAGATTTAATGGCAGATTTGTTTGAAAATGCACAACCAAAATCTTTGAATGATCGATTCGCGGCAAACATTCAAATAGGTTTAAATGATAGAATTGTTTTTGTAAAAAACCTATTTAACAATCAACATGAAGATTACAACAGAGTAATTTCTCAATTAAATTCTTTTAAATCGGTACACGAAGCAAAAGATTTTATTCTAAAGATGGTAAAACCAGATTATAATTGGGCTAAACACGAGGAATTAGAAGCTCGTTTTTTAGAAATCATAGAACGTAAATTTTCTTAAAAT
>JANQTQ010000015.1 GCA_030731625.1 Polaribacter sp.
TTAACGAAGTAAATATGCAGCCAATTTTTGATTTACGTAATCAGTATAAAGATGCATTTAAAGCTAAACATAATGTAGGTTTAGGTTTTATGTCTTTCTTTACTTTGGCGGTTGTAAGAGCGTTAAAAATGTATCCAGATGTAAACTCTATGATTGATGGAGATTATCAAATAAGTAATGATTTTCAAGATATTTCTATTGCAGTTTCTGGTCCTAAAGGATTAATGGTGCCGGTAATTAGAAATGCAGAAAACTTATCTTTTAGAGGTGTAGAAAGCGAAGTAAAACGTTTGGCAATTAGAGCTAGAGATGGTCAAATTACTATTGATGAAATGACTGGTGGAACTTTTACAATTACAAATGGTGGTGTTTTTGGTTCTATGTTATCTACGCCAATTATAAATCCTCCACAAAGTGGAATTTTAGGTATGCACAACATTGTAAACAGACCAATGGCTGTAAATGGCGGAATTGTAATTCAACCAATTATGTACGTTGCTTTGTCTTACGATCACAGAATTATTGATGGTAGAGAATCTGTTGGTTTTTTAGTGGCTGTGAAAGAAGCGTTAGAAAATCCGGTAGAATTATTGATGGACAACAATCCTGCAAAAGCATTAGAAATGTAGTTTCTGTTTAGAAACAAGATAAAATAGAGTCAAGAAACACAAGACTTTTTAGATATTGAAACCTTTTTGAGAAATCAGAAAGGTTTTTTTATTTGAAGCTATTTCCAGCTTTCCACTATATCTTTTTGTGAAAAACAAAAAGGATGCCGTTTCAATCTGGGCTAAACTTGTTTGCTGGCTTTTTGTTTCATAGAATTTTGTAAATTGCTTATTTAACACTTTAATAAAATGAAAGTTACCGCAAAAAAAAACGAAGAAGTTGCTAATATGATATTTGCATCTATTTATCCCCATTATTGGAATAGATTGGAAAAACATGGTAGAACAAAAGAAGAGTTTCATCAAGTTCTTGAATGGTTTACTGGGTTTAATGAAGATAAACTACAAGAACTTATTGATGAAAAAGTAAGTTTTAGAACATTTTTTCAAAAAGCTAAAATACATCCTAACGCACACATGATTAAAGGCGTAGTTTGTGGTTATCGAATTGAAGAAATAGAAGATGAATTTGAATTGTATAAACAATGCAGACAAATGGAAAAACTAATTGATGAATTAGCAAAAGGTAGAAAAATGGAAAAGATTTTACGAGCTTAAAATTTGTGATTTTAAACGGATAATTCTTTCATTTTTACTTCGGATTTTTTTATGATTTTAATATTGATTATTTACCTTGCATCAAAAAGTAAAAATGCTAAAAAATCCTGAATTAGAACTTGCCTTAAATTTTATTGATAAAACAGATAGAAATATTTTTGTTACAGGAAAAGCAGGTACAGGAAAAACTACTTTTTTACATCAAATTAAAAAAGAATCGTTAAAAAGAATGGTTATTGTGGCACCAACGGGTGTTGCAGCAATTAATGCAAAAGGTGTTACGATTCATTCATTTTTTCAAATGCCATTTGGACCAATTTTGCCAAATCAGATTGAAAACACCAACCAACAACGTAAGTTTTCTAAAACTAAAATCGATATAATAAAATCGTTAGATTTAATAATTATTGATGAAATTTCTATGGTTCGTGCAGATTTATTAGATGGTATAGATCAAGTAATGCGCAGATACAAAAACCGAAATAAAGTGTTTGGTGGCGCACAAGTTTTAATGATTGGAGATTTGCAACAATTAGCGCCCGTTGTAAAACCAAATGAGTGGAGTTTATTGCAAAATTATTACAATACTGTTTATTTTTTTAGCAGCAAAGCTTATCAAGAAGCAAATATGGTTTCTATCGAGTTGAAACATATTTACCGTCAAAAAAACGAAGAATTTATCACTATTTTAAATGAAATTAGAACAGATACCTTATCAGAAAAATCTGCTAAAATTTTAAATGAACGCTACAATCCTACTTTTTCGCCAACTTCAGATGATGGTTATATAACGCTAACTACACATAATAATAGAGCCAATTTAATGAACAGTTCTGAGTTGAATAAACTCAAAACCAAAAGCTATTATTTTGATGCAGAAGTTTCTGGTAAGTTTAGCGAAAACTCGTATCCAAATGATGAAAAACTAGAACTTAAAATTGGCGCACAAGTAATGTTTATCAAAAATGATTCATCAGCAGATAAAAGATATTTTAACGGAAAAATAGGAATTGTAACCGATATTTCTAAAGAAAACGTAACGGTTCAATGTCCTAATGAAATTGATGAAATTGTTACAGAAAGAGAAACTTGGGAAAATATCAATTATTCAATTAATGAAGAAACGAAAGAGATAAAAGAAGACGTTACAGGTTCTTTTTCTCAAATTCCTTTGCGCTTGGCGTGGGCAATTACCATTCATAAAAGTCAGGGTTTAACTTTTGAAAAAGCAATTATTGATGCAGAAGCGTCTTTTGCACACGGACAAACCTATGTGGCTTTGAGTAGATGTACTTCTCTAGAAGGCTTGGTTTTAAAAACTCAAATTACGAGCAACGCCATTATTAACGATAGAACTGTAAGTATTTTTAATGAAAGTGTTGAAGAAAATCATCCTGATGAACGAATTTTAAACACCTCAGAAATTCAGTTTCAACTCAATTTAATTTCAGAATTATTTGATTATCAGCAATTTTTGTATCCAATTTCAAGATTGATTGATATTTTTTATAAAAATCAAACAAGCATTAAAGGAGAAGTTATAGAGCATTTACAAATTATTAAAGATGACGGAATTGTAGCTTTAATGAAAGTTGCCAACGGATTTAAAAATCAGTTAAAAGCATTGTCTCAAGACATGGTTTTGCCAGAAAATAGTTCCTTAATTCAAGAACGTTTCACAAAAGCAGTTGCTTATTTTTTATCAGAAACCATTAAAAATACGGTTCAGCCATTTTCTAAAATTTCTTTTTCTTCGGATAATAAATCCGTAAAAACAGATTTTACAAAACAATATGATACTTTTCAAGAGTTATTAAACGAAAAAGTTTTTGCACTTAAAAAGATGACGGAAGGTTTTAAAGTTCAGGAGTATTTAAAAGTACGTGCAAATGCAGTTTTACAAAAAACAGAACCCACTAATGTTAAAAAGCTTTCTTCTAAACGCGACCCAATTTTAGCTTTAAAATTACGTGAATTACGAGACGAAATTTCAAAATCTTTGGGAATTCCGCATTTTCAAATTTTTACACAAGTTACTTTATACGCAATTTGTGATGCTTTGCCAAGATCAGAAAAAGAGTTGTTAAAAATAGAAGGTTTAGGAAAAACGCGTGTATCTAAACACGGAAAAGAAATTCTGGAAACAATAGAAGCGTATTGCAAAGAAAACGGAATTAACAAATTTAACGAGCAAAAAAAGGAAGACAAAAAATCAACCAAACAAATTACTTTCGAGTTGTTTAAATCCGGTTTATCTCTTAAGGAAGTTGCCAAAGAACGCAGTTTAACAAAAGGAACCGTAGAAAGTCATTTGGCAAGTTTTATTCCTTCTGGTGAAGTAGATATTTTAGAATTAGTAGATTTAAAAAAGTATAAAAAAATTGTAAAAGCCATAGAAGAAACCGAGTTTAAAAACCTAACAGAACTCAAAGAAAAAGTAGATAAATCCTTTACTTTTATGGAGTTACGTATGGTTCTGTTGTCTATGGATAATTAAAATTGATTAAATTTAGAGCATTAATAAAGAATATACTATTATGAAATTAAGTATATTTCAATTAGTTTAAATCCAAGGAACATCAGTTTCTCTATCACCAGGAAATTGTTCATCAGAACATCTATTTGTATATTTTCCTTTGTAATTTAAAATATATAGAATAGATAATTCAATATACCAGATATATAGTTTTAATGCTTGAGATTTAGCTTCAAAAGTAATTTCTAATAATTTTTTTCTTTTTTCAAGCTGTGAATGAATAATTGCATTTCTTATTTGAACAATTACTTCTGGAGCATCTAAATCTTCTTTCTTAGAATTAATTAGTTTATTAAGTTCAGTTAAAGAATTAGGAATTTCATTCTTAATCTTTACATGTGATAGTAGTAATCTAATCTTATTTGAAGCACTAATATTTATAGCATCACTTCCCTTAATTAATTTTCCCTTTTCAATTAGTAGCCAATTATAAATTAGTTCAAGTGCAGTTTGTGCCATAATTATTGAGCCTTCAACAAATCCTGAATTATTATTAGCCTCAACATACCAATGAATAAGAGTTTTAAGAAAATCTCTATCATTTTCATTTTTCCATAAAGTTGAAAATTCTTTAAATAATCCATCAATACCATTGATAGAATTTCTTAATGTCCAACTTTCAGCATTTTTATAAGTTAAATTATTTTTATTAGAATAATCTATCCAAATTTTTTCTTTTTCACAATAACCAGAGTGAAAAATAGTAGATGATCTTCTTCCCATTAAAAAAGTTAGAAATAAATCCAAACAACTAAAAATCGATTTTTTTTCGGTTATTGATAAGGTTCCCTTTTTACTTTTGATTAAACCACCATACAAAATTGTAAATCCTCCTTTATTCTTTAGCTGTCTTAATTTATTATCATAGTCTAAAGATTTATCGATTTCAATATTATATTTATCATTTTCTAAACTTAACCTGCTTCTTGTACCTCCATTACCATTATTAAATGTTGTAAGATTTCCAAACAAACTTTTAAAATTTGGAATTGAAAAATATACTTGATTTACGTTTATTGTTTTATCGCCTAGAAATAGATTTTCTTTAAAAACTCCTGTAACAATTGTTTCATTTGGATTAGTCGAAAAATATCTTTTTTCTGTAATAAAAACTTTACCAAGTTTTAAGTCTTTAAAATATAAATCGTAATCATTTAATTCAAAAGGATTAAAAAGCGTTTTGAGTTCTGAAGTTAATAATCCATGAAACTCTGCTCCAATTTTTGGAAACCATTTATATATAATATCTCCTTTAATTTTTATTTCGCCATTCTTATTTTTTAGAACTAAAATTCCTTTACAAATTTGAATTTCTTCATTTGGTTCAGTCATTTGGATTTTAGATTCAATATGTTCAGGATAATTTTCTCTTTTCTCCATATTTTCTAACTTACTTCAAATCTTTCAACAACAATTGCACCGTTTTATAGCCATTCCATTCGTTTTCATCCAAAGCATACACAATATCAAAATCATTTTGAACATGTTCCATTTTATCTCCTAAATTAAAACCAATAGCGTTGTATGTTTTTTGATTATCGCCTTGAAAAACATTTAATTTTAAATGCGTTTTATCTGCGCCAACTTGTTTGCCATAACCATTATCTCTCACACAAGTAGATTTAAAAGTTGGTTTCATATTCATTGGACCAAAAGGTGCCATTTGCTGAATGATTCTAAAAAATTTAGGTGTAATTTCTGATAATTCAATTTCTGCGTCCACAGAAATTTCTGGAGTTAATAATGCTTTATCAATCGTTTTAGAAACAACTTCTTCAAACTTATTTTTAAAATTCTCATAATTTTCTGGTAACAAAGTTAACCCAGCAGCATATTTATGTCCGCCAAATTGTTCTATAAACTCTGCACATTCTTCTAAAGCATTATATACATCAAAACCTTTTACAGAACGCGCAGAAGCTGCTAATTTATCGCCACTTTTAGTAAAAACTAAGGTTGGTCTGTAATATTTTTCTATCAATCTTGAGGCAACAATACCAATAACACCTTTGTGCCAATCTTCTTGAAAAACTACGGTAGAAAATTTATTTTCTTCATTATTATCAATAATTTGAATGATAGCTTGTGATGTAATTTTTTTATCTAAATCTTTTCTATCTGCATTAAAAATCTCAATAGCAGCTGCAAATTCTATGGCAGCATCTAAATCCATTTCTGTTAACAATTCAACGGCATAATTACCATGTTTCATTCTTCCAGCAGCATTTATTCTTGGTGCAATTATAAAAACAACATCGGTAATGGTGAGTTCAGTTTTTTTAACCTGATGGATGATTGCTTTAATTCCGTTTCTTGGATTCGTATTGATAACGTTCAATCCGTGAAAAGCTAAAATTCTATTTTCGCCATTCATGGGTACAATATCTGCAGCAATTGCAGTTGCCACCAAATCTAAATAAGGCACAAAATGGTCAATTGTTTGATTTCGGGAAACGCCTAAAGCCTGAATCAATTTAAACCCAACTCCGCAACCACAAAGTTCATCAAAAGGATACTTACAGTCTTCTCTTTTTGCATTTAAAACAGCAACAGCTTTTGGGATTTCTGGTCCAGGTTTATGATGATCGCAAATAATAAAATCGATGTTTTTTTCTGATGCGTATGCTACTTTTTCGATTGCTTTTATTCCACAATCTAACGCAATAATTAAAGAGAAATCATTGTCGTGTGCAAAATCAATTCCTAAATAAGAAACGCCATAACCTTCTGCATATCTATCTGGAATATACGTTGCAATATTTGGATGAATTGTTTTTAAGTATGATGAAACCAATGAAACAGCAGTTGTTCCATCCACATCATAATCTCCAAAAACCAAAATATTTTCGTTGTTTGTAATGGCAGTTTCAATTCTTGCAACTGCCAAATCCATGTCTTTCATCAAAAAAGGATCATGAATATCTTCTAAACTTGGGCGAAAATATTTTTTTGCATCTTCAAAAGTTTCAATATTTCTTTGACAAAGTATTGAAGCAATTGTTTCATCAACTTGTAAATCGTTGGCTAACTTTTTAATTTTTTCTTTTTCTGGTGTTGACTTTAACGTCCATCTCATAGCAATCTTTTTATGCTGAATTTATTTCAACATCTGTTTAATTAGTCTCTAAAGTATGTAAGTGAATTTCTGTTTTTATTTCAGCAAATTGTCTAAACATTTCCATCACTCCGCAATATTTTGTTACTGATAAATTTACCGCTTTCTGAATTTTTTCTGGCTGTAAATTACTATCCGTAAAATGATAATCAACTTTAACTTTATTGTAAAATTTTGGATGTTCGTCTGTTAATTCTGCAGTAACTTCAATTTTAAAACCAGCAACTTCTGCACGCATTTTTGTTAATAAAGAAACTACATCTAAACCAGAACAACCTGCCAAAGAAGAGAGCATTAAAGCCTTAGGTGCAAAACCAACAGTATCTCCATTATCTTGAGATTTATCAAACATTGTAAATTTATGTCCACTAGGATTATCCGTTTCAAATTGAGATTTCTGTGTCCAAACTGTTGTCACTAAATTTTTTATCATAATGTATATTTTTAAAAATTGAAGTATTAAATTGTGCTTTCTTACAAAAATAAGAAAACACTTATAAGTTACTGATTAAAATGGCTAAAACTCTGCAATTAAAAAATAAAATAATAGTTTTCCTTTTATTGATATTGCCTACATTTTTGTATTCTCAAAGTCCACCTTCTATTACTGCAGATGGAAGACAAGCTTTTTGTACAGGAAATGCAATAAAAATTGTAACAGATTTTACAATAACAGATATAGATGATACAACTATTGATGTTTTTTTTATCCAAATTTCTATAGGGTATCAAGCGGGTTTTGATAAATTAGAAATTTCAGGAAATCACCCAAATATAAATTCTTCTTGGAGTTCATCCGAAGGGAAATTAACGCTAACGTCTTCTCTTTCGGGCTCAGAAATGCTGTTTTCTGATTTAGAAAATGCTGTAAAAAATATTGTTTTCACAACTTCAGCAACAAATATTGAATCAGAAAAAACATTTTCTTTAAGTGTTACGGATAAAAATTATTTACCCGCAACAGACCATTTTTACGAATTTGTTTCTGCTATAGGAATTACTTGGACAGCAGCAAAGGTAGCTGCTGAAACTAGAATGTATTCTGGCAGACAAGGCTATTTGGCAACATTAACAAGTAAAGAAGAAGCAGATTTTGCAGGAAAACAAGCCTCAGGTGCAGGTTGGATTGGTGGTTCTGA
>JANQTQ010000016.1 GCA_030731625.1 Polaribacter sp.
AATTATCTCTAGGAAATGCCACCAAAATGTATTCGTTAAATGATCTTTTAGCAATATCGGATGTGGTTACACTGCATGTGGATGACAATGCTGCTAATAGAAATTTCTTCGGAGAAAATGAGTTTGCCCAAATGAAAGATGGTGCCCATTTTATCAATTTAGCGCGTGGATTTGTGGTAGACATTGAAGCATTGGTTGCTGCTTTAAAAAGTGGAAAATTAGCAGGCGCAGCAGTAGATGTGTATCCTAAAGAACCAGCAAAAAACGGAGATTTTTATACAGAATTAAAAGGTTTGCCAAACGTAATTTTAACACCACATGTTGGAGGAAGTACAGAGGAAGCACAAAAAGATATTGCCGATTTTGTTCCAAATAAAATCATGGGTTATATCAATAATGGAAATACTGTAGATGCCGTAAATTTCCCAAATATTCGTTTGCCAAGACAAGTAAATGCACATCGTTTTTTACACATCCATAAAAATGTACCTGGAGTAATGGCAAAAATCAATAAGATTTTGGCAAAATACGATTTGAATATCAGTGGTCAATATTTATCTACAGATCCAAAAGTGGGGTATGTAATTACTGATTTAGACAAAGAATACAACATTGAGGTAATTGAAAAATTACGAAATGTAGAGGGAACTATTAAGTTTAGAGTATTGTATTAGCATAAGTTTTAAGATAGAATATTTCAAATGAAAGATTCAAATTTACTCTTAGTTTTGCTTTTTACTTACGTTCAATTTGGTTTTACTCAAATAAACGTAAATACATATGCAGAACAAACTACTAATGGTTATTTAATTTATGCTGATAACGATGAATATTGTCCAGTTTCTATTCGTGTTGATTTTGAACTTAATAACCTAGTTTCTTCCACAGGAAATCATAAAATTTATATTTTGCCAGAAAAGCAAAACAAAATTTTATTGACGGAGTTAAAATGTATAAAAAATGATAAATATTCATTTAGATACAAAACAAGATATAATTATGGTAGCTATTTAAGCAATGATTTTGATTTAGATTATATTTATTATTTGCCTTTTAAAAAAGGAGAAAGTTTTGTTTTATCTCAGGGTTATAATGGTAAGCTTTCTCATTCAAATGAAAATTCTCTAGATTTTTCAATGCCAATTGGTAGTTCTATTTTAGCAGCTAGAGAGGGTGTAGTTATACAGGTTATTGATAATAATACTGTAACTTGCGAAGATTTTTCTTGTGCAAAGTATAATAACAAAATTTTAATTTATCACTCAGATGGAACATTTGCAACTTATGAACATATTTCTGAAAATGGTGCTCTGGTTTCAGTAGGTGAAAAAGTAGAAAAGGGTCAATTAATTGCTAAAAGTGGTAATATTGGATTCTCAACTGGACCTCATTTGCATTTTTCCGTTTTTGAACAAAAATTGGGAAGTAGAGTAACAATACCTACTAAATTTAAAATAAATTCTGAAAATAAAATTGATTATTTAATAGAAAAAGTTTCTTATCTTAAGGATTATTAGTTTCAAAATTTTAAATAAAAAAAACCTTCAAAAATTTTTGAAGGTTTTTTTTATGTCTAAAAATTAAGCGGTTACAGCTACTTTTTTAA
>JANQTQ010000017.1 GCA_030731625.1 Polaribacter sp.
CTACTGCTACTGCTACTGCTACTGCTACTGCTACTGCTACTGCTACTGCTACTGAATATTGCCTACTTTTTAATCGGTCTTAACAATCCTTCTTGCGTAACAGAAGCAACTAATTTACCATCTCTTGTAAAAATATTTCCTTTAGATAAACCTCTTGCGCCAAAAGCATTTGGAGATTCTAAAGCATAGAGCATCCAATCATCAAAATCGAAATCTCTAAAAAACCACATAGAATGATCTAAACTTGCTGTTTGTGTATTGCCAAAATTATATTCGCTTGCATTCGGATTAAATGCCGGATTTAGGATATTATAATCAGAAATATAGGTTAAGATTTCTTGTTTTGTTCTAAAATCCATTTCTTGTTTTTCGCCTTTTAAACGAAACCAAACTTGTTCATTTGGCGGTAAATTTTCTGGTTGTAAAGGATTCGGAATTCTAACAGGTTTAAATTCGATAGGTCTTTCTATGCTTAAAAAGTATTTCATAGATTTTGGTAAAAAATCGCCAAATTTTGCTAACATATCATCCCAACTTAACAGTTTTTCTGGCTGTTTTATATTTGAATCAAATGTTGTTTGATGCTCAAAACCATCTTCTTTTCTGTGAAATGAAGCTGCTAAAATAAAAATAGTTTTATCATTTTGGCTAGCTGTAACTCTTCTCGTAGAAAAACTACCGCCATTTCTAACTTCTTGTACATGGTAATTTATAGGAATCGTTAAGTCTCCAGCTTCTAAAAAGTAAGAATGCAAAGAATGTAAAAAACGATTTTCGGGTACGGTTTTATAAGCCGCATTTACTGCTTGTGCTAATACTTGGCCGCCAAAAACATGCGGACTTCCAATAGTTACGCTTTTACCACTAAAATTATGATTTCCTAAATCGTCTAAATCTAAAAGGGCAATTAATTCTTTTATGTTTTTCATGAGGGATTTCTATATTTTGAATGGAAATTTTTGTTGAAATGGAGTTGGTTGAACTCTTTGCAAAAATAACTTTAAAATTTTGTTTTTAATAGTTTTCTTGTGACGAAGATACATGGTTAAATCTTCTGGGACAGCGCCAACAGAACTTTTTATTTCGCTAGCAGTTCGTCCAAAATTAATCGTTTTTAGCTTTTTACTGATGCCAATTTCTATATAATCGTATAACATTCTTTGATAAATAGCGTGTTCTCTGTTTAGTTGATAATCGATACCAACAAAATGTGCATCTAATGAGTTTTGATTGATACTACCAGAGATAAAACCTACAATTTTGTCGTCTAAACAATAAGATTTTAAAATGTAGTTGTCTCCAAAATTTTCTTTTAGATTTGTATAAGTTTCTAAATTAAAAACTCCCAAATTAAAACCAGCATTTAAAGCAACTTTTGTATACAAAGCGGTCATTTTTGGTAACATTTCATCAATGTTTTCTAAAGTAATTTCTTTAATTATTATTGATGAACTTTGTTGAAAAGCTTTTTTTGCTTTTACTCTAAACTTCGTTTTCATAGAAGCCAAATAATCATCAAAATTTCGCCAATTTTCATTGATTTGAAGCCTCATGTTGGGTTCTACAGAAAACGGATGATAACTAAATTCCTTTAACACATCCGTAATAAAGAGCGACTCCTTAGCAAAGTCTTTTACAAGAAAGGCATCTATTTGTTTTTTTAGTTTTTTATCAGAATTTACAAAATGATTGATGCTTTCTGCCAATTCTTTAATAATGGCTTTTTTATCTTGATTTTCCTTAATAAAAACACCATGATCTCCACTTACAAAAGTATTGCCGCAAATTAATAGTTTTAAAGGTTTTTTATCAGGAAATACATGCAGTTTTCTTCCAATATCTTTTAAAAATTCGAAATCATTTTTAATAGAATTCATATAAAAATCTATTAATTTTAAACTAGCAAAAGCTGTTGGCTGATTTTCGCTATCAACCAAAACAATATAAGAAAAACGTATTTCTGGATGATTTTTTTCTAAGGATTTTAAAAAATCTGGGTGAAAATAAATATTGTTTTTGCAGTTTAATTCTTGCCAAATCTCATCAGAAATGTCAGATATTGAAGAAAAAAAAAGCGACGTATTGGTGTTTTTACAGAACATTTAAGTGTTTAAAGATAAATGAATTTATCATTTATAGTATAAAGATGCTAAAAAAAACCGATTCTTAAACTTTTAGACTTATAATAAGTTTAATTTTTTTTCTTGTATTTTCTACCAAACCATAAAAGTATTCCTGTAATTGGTAGCGATGCTGTTAATAAACTTACAAAAAATGCTATAATTTTTCCTGTAATTCCCCCAATTGCTCCAATATGAATATCATAATTCATTCTTAATATTTTATCAGGAATTGTAGCATTTTCATACTTGCCATAAATAGCTTCTGTTTCTATTTCTTTTAAAGAGTTTTGATCAAAAAATCGAAAATCAGAATCATAAAATAATCCTTTACTTTTAGATACTTCTACGTAAATACTTTCTTCTTTTGTCTTTGGATAATGAAGCTCAAAACCATCTGCATTTGGACTTTCTTTTTGTAACCTAGGAATTAATAAATCTATTGGTTTTGTTGTGCTTGTTATTGCAATTGAATCTATATTTTCGGGTACTTTAAAAACTTCTGTTCTTTGTCCTCCAGTAGATTTGTAAACCACATATTTAAGCCAATCGTAAGACATAAAAGCACCTGTAAATGCAATTATAAAAGCGAGTGAGCAAATGTAAAAACCGGTTACTGTGTGTAAATCAAAATTCTTTCGTTTCCAATTTGTGGTTTTTTTCCAATCGAATTTTATACGTTGTTTTAGGTTTTTACGTTTTTTAGGAATCCATAAGATAAAACCAGAAATAATAATTAAAATAAAAATTAAGATAGATGCGCCAACTACTTGCTCACCAATTTTTTTTGGCAACCAAACACGCATGTGTCCTTTTAAAATAAAAGCAAAAAAACCAGTTAAATGATTGTCAATTTGTATGATTTCTCCAGAATATGGATTTAAAAATACACTTTGATAAAATTCTGGTTCTGCATCATAAAAAATAACTTCTACAGCATCATTTTGCTTTTTAAAAACAGTGCCATGAACAGTGTTTTTAGGAAAAATTTCTTGTGCAATTTCCTTTGCTTTTGTTACTGTAATTAGGGTTTCATTTTTAACTTGTACAGTTTTATAATCATCGTATAAATTTTCTATTTCTTCTCTAAAAGTCCAACAACAACCTGTAATTGCCACAATAAAAACGACAATACCTGTTGTTAAACCTAGTATTTTATGAAGCTGAAAGATTATTTTTTTTGTTTTCATATAGTGTAATTATAACAACAAAAAGAGCATCAGATAAATGATGCTCTTAATTGTTGATTTTTTTTAAAATGTATATGTAAAGTTTGCTAAAACTGCTCTTGGAGATTGTGGGTTTATGGTTGTCCAACCTTTGTAATACTCTTTATCAAATAGATTGTTAACCTTTAAACTAAGTCTGTATTTTTCTGCTTGATAAAAAATGGTTGAGTTTGCAATTGTATAACTTGGCAACATAAAATCGCCCGTTGAAACATAGTTGATAGCAAATCGCTCACTTGCTCCGTTAAAACCAAAACCAATTCCAAAACCTTCTAAATTTCCTTCTTGAAATTCATAATTTGCCCAAAGATTATATAAAGTTTCAGGACCCGCTTCTAAAGGCCTTTTATTTAAAATTTCTGTGTTATCAGATTTTGTAGTTTCGCTATCATTATTGCTAAAACCAGCTCTAATATTTAGGCCATCAACAGGATTTGCATTTAATTCAATTTCAAAACCTTTACTTTCTACTTCACCACCTTGTATTTTGTTAAAAGGCGAAGAAGGATCTGTTATAACTCTGTCTATTACTTTAATATTATAGTAACTAATAGTTGCGTTTAATTTGTTTTTAAAAAGATTTGTTTTAATTCCGAATTCAAATTGATTTGCTTTTTCTGGTGTAAAGGTTTTTAAAGTTTGCGTTCCAGCACTAGGATCTCCAACTAATTGTGGCGCTACATTTGTAAAACCATTTTGATAATTTGTAAAAAGAGATAGTTTTTCTTTTATCGGCTGAAACAACAATCCAACTTTTGGAGATAATGTAGTTTGATTATAATCATCATCATCCGTTGTAACATCGCCTTCGTTTGCAAATCTATCCAATCTTAAACCAACCATTGCCGAAAAATTATTGGTTAAATCGATAACATCCGAAGCATATAAACTATAAATTTCGTTTCGAGATTTTGAATTGTTAACACCTTGTGTAGCTATGGCTGTATCTACACCAGAAGTTGATAAAGGATAAGAAGTTGTTTCTATAGCAGCTGTAAAAGGATGATCTCCATTAGTAGTTCCATCAGGATTTACGTTTCCATAAAAAGCATAACCAGTTCCATTATCTGTTTGCGTTGCAGAAAAATAATCTAAACCTATAACCATTCTGTTTCTTAAAGAAGCTATTTTAAAATCGCCAATAAAATTTTGTTGAATATCAGTAGTTTGTGTGTTTGCATTTTGCTTGTTGATGTATCTAGAAAAAGTATCTGTAGCAAAGGTTCCAAAATCATAAACATAAGAGTAATATCCTTTTGTAGAAGTTGTGCTTTTAGATAATAAAGTTTGTGATTTCCAATTTTCAGATAATTTATAATCCATTTCAACTCTATAATTTTGATTCGGATTTTCTAATGTTAAATCGTTACTTGTAAAAGATAACTTATTGTTGTAGCCTAAATCTTCTAGATTAGTACTGTTTTGAGGAGCAGCCCTATTTAAGAACAAAAATGTAGGATTTGTTTGTTCTGCTTGTGTAATTTCTGCATAAAAAGAAAATGATAATTTATTATTTACTTTATAAGAAACAGAAGGAGCCACAAAAAAAGATTTCATAAAGCCAGCATCTTGCCAACTTTGTTGAGAAGTGTACGCTGTGTTTAATCTAAAATAGATATTATCTTCTTCACTTAAAGCAGTGTTAAAATCTCCAATTATTTGGTTCAATCCAAAAGAACCAGAAGTGTAAGAAATTTGTCCTCCTGTGCCAACAAAAGGCTTTTTAGTAACCACATTTATCAATCCTCCGTAAGAACTTACAGCGTTACCAAATAAAGTTGCAGAAGGCCCTTTTAAGACTTCAATTCTTTCAATATTAGCAGGATTAATTGTTCCGTTTGTTAAACCAGGCAAACCATTTACTAATTGTGGTTGAACAGAAAAACCACGTAAAGAATAATATCCAGCGCCATCGCCACCACGTCCTGTAGACGTCCAAAGTTGTTCTACACCAGCAGTATTTTTTAAGGCATCATCAAAATTTGTAACTAATTGAGATTCTATTAATTCGCTTGTAATTGTGCTATAAACTTGCGTATTTTCTATATCTTTAAGTGGAAGTTTAGCAACATATGCTGTTTTTTTTCGCGAGAATTTATTCGTTCTTTTACCTTCGATAATTACTTCGCTTAAAATTTCATTTCCTTCAAAAAGAATAATTTCTCCTAAGTTTTTGGTTTCATTTTTTAAGATTGATATTTTAATTTCTTTTGTTTTATAGCCTAAGTAAGATATTGATACAATATAATTTCCGTTTTCGATGTTCTCAATTTTAAAAACGCCATTTTCACTGGTTTGTGTACCAATCTTAGTGTTTTTTAAAAGAATATTTACTTCGGATAAAGGTTGATGAGAATTGTTTTTAATAACTCCTATAATCGTTGAAGTTTGACTAAATGTTATAACTGTAGTTAAAAATAACATTAAAAATGTAAGTTGATGTTTCATTATGTTTATTTAGATTAAATATAAATAGTATGTTTTCGGCAAATGTATTTCACAAAGATGATGTATGCAAGTTATTTATAATAATTCTAAATAATATTTTTATTGTTGATGTTTTACACTAAAAATAAGGAGCGTGTTATTAATCATTTAGGAAAGATGATCTCAGGTAAAATTTGAATCAGTCTAAAGAATTTAATAAAAGAAATGTTAAATAGGTAATTATAACATTTCTTTAACAATCTAAGTTTTAAACCAACCTGTATGCTGTTGGTCTTAGAACTATCTTTGCAAAAACCATAAAAACTTTATGTATATAAAGTAATCGAAACTAAATTATGAGAAAAACAATTCTTGCTAGTCTAGGAATTTTAACCATTGTAGGCGCTATTTTTTTAGGGAAATATCTTATAGATAAAAATCAAAAACCAAAACCAACGTTTTCTAGAACCATAAAAACGGTGTTTGTAGAAAATGTAGTAAATAAAGAAATTCCTATTATTTTATCGGTAAGTGGCGTATTAGCCGCTAAAAATAAAATTGAAATATATTCTGAGGTTCAAGGTGTTTTACAAACGTCAAATAAGTTTTTTAAACCTGGAACCATTTATACTAAAGGAGAAACTTTATTGAGTGTAAATAGTGATGAGTTTACGGCTGGTTTACAATCTCAAAAAAGCAATTTATTTAATTTAGTAACTTCTATTTTACCAGATATCCGTTTAGATTTTCCATCAGAATTTACGAAATGGCAAAGCTATTTACAGAGTTTTGATATTAATAAAGGCATTCCTAAATTACCTGTTTTTTTATCAGATAAAGAAAAATATTTTATTTCTGGTCGCGGAATTTTAACGGCGTATTACAATGTTAAAAATCTAGAAGTTCGTTTGTATAAACATCAAATTAAAGCTCCTTTTACCGGTGTTTTAACAGAAGCATTGGTTACTTCGGGAACCTTGGTGAGATCTGGTCAAAAATTAGGTGAGTTTATTGATGCTAGCGTGTATGAATTGGAAGTTGCTGTAAGTTCAGAATTTGCAGATTTGTTAAAAGTTGGTAATGATGTGGCACTTTCTAATTTAGAAAAATCAAAAACCTACACCGGTAAAGTAGTTCGTGTAAACGGTAAAGTAGATCAAATTTCGCAAACTATAAAAGCCTATGTAGATGTTTCTCACGAAGATTTAAAGGAAGGAATGTTTTTAGAAGCAAATTTGGTGGCAAAATCAGAACCTAAAGCAATAGAAATTTCTAGAAAATTATTGGTAGAAAATAAAGCTATTTACACCGTTAAAAACGACAGTATTTTAACATTGGTAACTATTAATCCGGTGTATTTTGGTGATGAAAATGTAGTTATAAAAGGGTTGCAGGATAATCAAAAAATAGTAACACAAATACTGCCTGGAGCTTTTGACGGCATGATTGTTAAGATCAATAAAAAGTAGTTAGATGAAAAAAATAATTACGTATTTTATTAAATATCCTGTTGCTGTAAATGTATTTATTATTGCATTTGTAGCTTTTGGAATCGTAGGCGTATTAAGTATGAAATCGTCTTTCTTTCCATTAACAGATTCAGAATTAATCAATATTTCTTTAGCGTACCCAGGAGCTTCTCCAGCAGAAATGGAAGAAGGTGTGGTGCTTAAAATTGAAGATAATTTAAAAGGAATTGTTGGTGTAGAACGTGTAACATCTGTTTCTAGAGAAAATTCTGCAACGGTAAATATCGAAGTAGAAAAAGGCAAAGATATAGATGTAGTTTTAACAGATGTAAAAAACGCAGTAGATCGCGTTCCTTCTTTTCCAACGGGTATGGAGCCTGCTGTAATTGCAAAGGTAGAAAGTGTACGGCCAACGATAAGTTTTACCGTAAGCGGAGAAAATATCCCGCTAAAATCTTTAAAACAATATGCAAGAAAAGTAGAAAATGATATTAGAGGTATTGACGGAATATCACAAGTTTCTATTTCTGGTTTTCCTGATGAGGAAATAGAAATTGCGGTAAGAGAAAATGATTTACGTGCCTATAATTTATCGTTTGCAGAAGTGGCTAAAGCGATTCAAAATTCAAACATTTTAATTACTGGTGGTAATATAAAAACACCACAAGAAGATTATTTAATTAGAGCCAGTAATCGTTCTTATTACGGTAACGAACTTCAAAATTTAATTGTTAGAACAGAAACAAACGGTACTATAATTCGGTTAAAAGATATTGCAGAAGTTAAAGATACTTGGTCTGAAACGCCAGACAGATTGTACTATAATGGCAATTTAGCGATAGACATTTCTATTAGCAATACAAACAACGAAGATTTACTTTCTTCTGCGGATAAAATTAAAGACTATATTCTTAAGTTTAATCAAGAAAACCAAAATGTACATTTAGATATTACTGACGATAGAAGCGTAACTTTACAAGGTAGAACTAGACTTTTGGTAGAAAACGGAGTGATAGGAATTTTACTTGTTTTGTTTTTTTTAGCCTTATTTTTAAATGTGCGCTTGGCAATTTGGGTGGCTTTTGGGTTGCCAGTTGCCTTTTTTGGGATGTTTATTTTTGCCGCTCAATTTGATGTTACTATCAATATTTTATCACTTTTTGGGATGATTATTGTTATTGGTATTTTGGTGGATGATGGAATTGTAATTGGAGAAAATATTTACCATCATTATTACGATTTAGGAAAAACCAAAATTCAAGCAGCAATTGATGGTACAATGGAAGTAATTCCGCCAATTGTTTCAGCAATCTTAACAACTATTATTGCTTTTTCTACCTTGTTTTTTGTAGATGGTAGAATTGGTAATTTTTTTAGCGAAGTTTCTGTAATTGTTTTATTAACATTAACCGTTTCCTTAATAGAAGCATTAATTATTTT
Organism: Polaribacter sp.; assembly: GCA_030731625.1. Lineage (GTDB taxonomy): Bacteria > Bacteroidota > Bacteroidia > Flavobacteriales > Flavobacteriaceae > Polaribacter. The sequence goes on from JANQTQ010000017.1 coordinate 8,686, forward strand.
ACCTGCGCATATTGCACATTCTAAAGCTTTAGATAGAAAAAAATTAGAAAATGGCGAGCATATTAAAAAAGGTGGAATTGATGGTTTTTTCAACAAAATAAACAGATTTGCAGATAAAGGTTTAACAACCGTAAACGTGAAATATTATGTGCCTTTTTTACGGTTTTCTTTAAAAAACAAAATATTTGCATTTTCAATTCCTATTGCTTTACTAATTTTTAGCATCACTTCAATTGGCGGTGGTATTGTTAAAACTGCATTTTTCCCTTCTGTTGCGAGTGATAGAATTCAGGTGAGTTTAAATATGCCACAAGGTACCAACGAACACATTACAGATTCTATAATTTCATCCATAGAAGAAAAAGTTTGGATCATCAATAAAGAATACACAGCAAAACAATCTGATGGACAGCAAGTTGTGCAAAATATAATTAAAAGAGTGGGCCCAGGAAGCGCAAATGCAACTTTAAATATAAACTTATTACCAGGGGAAAGTAGAGAGTTTGCATCATCAGAAATAACAAATTCTATAAGAGATAAAGTTGGAAAAGTATATGGTGTAGAAAGTTTAATTTTTGGTTCTGGTGGAAATTTTGGAGGAAATCCTGTAGCAGTTTCTTTATTAGGTAATAATATTGATGAGTTAAAAGCTGCTAAAGACGAACTGAAATTAGAGTTAGAAAATAATGCTTTATTGAAAGATGTTGCAGATAATGATCCTGCAGGAATTAAAGAAGTTAGCATCACTCTTAAAGATAATGCCTATTTATTAGGATTGGATTTACAGGCTGTGATGGCTCAAATCCGATATGGTTTTTTTGGCTTACAAGCCCAACGTTTTCAAAGAGGACAAGACGAAATTAAAGTTTGGGTGCGGTATAATAAAGAAGATAGATCGTCTATTAAAAATTTAGATGATATGCGAATTGTTGCACCAAATGGAACAAGGATTCCATTTTCTGAAATTGGAAATTACGAAATTAAAAGAGGTGATATTGCTATAAATCACTTAAATGGTAAAAGAGAAATACAAGTTACCGCAGATTTAAATGATGCGAAAGAAAGTGCCACAGAAATTTTAGACGACATTAAAACACGTGTAATGCCACCAATTTTGTCTAAATATAATTCTGTTACACCACTTTACGAAGGTCAAAATAGAGAAGCTAAAAAGACTACAGATTCTTTAGAATGGTTAAAGTGGATTATTTTAGCCTTAATTTATATTGTAATTGCGTTTACATTTCGTTCTTACAGTCAGCCAATTTTATTGCTTTTATTAATTCCTTTTAGCATGATTGGCGTCGTTTTGGGGCATTTTATTCATGATTTTTCTATCAATATTTTATCTTGGCTAGGTATTATTGCATTAGTAGGTATTATGGTAAACGATGGCTTGGTTTTAATAGGTAAATTTAATAGTTACCTAAAAGAAGGTATGTTATTTGATGACGCCTTAATTATGGCAGGTCAATCTCGTTTTAGAGCAATTTTCTTAACTTCTTTAACAACAGTTGCAGGTTTAGCGCCATTAATGTTAGAAAAAAGTAGACAAGCTCAATTTTTAATTCCGATGGCAATTTCTATTTCTTACGGAATTGCAATTGCAACCATTTTAACATTGGTAATGCTGCCTTTATTATTGTCTGTTTCCAACTCTATAAAAGTGGGTATTAAATGGTTGAGAACAGGAGAAAAAGTAAGTAAAGAGGAAGTAGAAAGAGCAATAATCGAATCTAAATTTGATGAAAATGAAGATCATTAAAAATACAGTATTAGTAGTCGTTTTTTTATCGACTGTACAAGTGTTTTCGCAAGAGATCCTAACGAAGAAAGAAGCATTAAAAATTACCTTAGAAAATAACTTCGGAATTAAAATTGCCAATAATAATGTAGAAGTTGCAAAAAATAATACAAGTATGTATAATACTGGTTTTTTGCCAACAGCTGCAGTTTCATCAGGAGCAAATTATAGAAGAGATAATCAAGATGTTACGTTTCAAGACGGAACTTCAAGAAGTATTGATGGTGCAGTAACAAAATCTTACAATGCAGCTTTAAATGTAAGCTACACTATTTTTGATGGTTTAGGCAGGAAATACAATTATCAGCAATTAAAAGAGACCTATAATTTATCAGAATTACAAGCAAAAGAAACCATCGAAAACACCTATTTGCAATTGTTTACGTCTTATTTTCAAATAGCACGTTTATCAGAAAACACCAATAATTTATCAGAAGCTTTAAGTATCTCTAAAAGACGTTTTCAACGAGCAAAATATCAATATGATTATGGCCAAACTACAAAATTAGAAATGTTAAATGCAGAGGTGGATGTAAACAATGATAGCATTTCTTTTATTACAGCGAAACAACAACTAAACAATGTAAAACGTGGCCTAAATATTATTTTAGGAATTGAAAAAGACGTAAATTATAAGGTTGAAACTGATGTAGATTTTATTAAAATGATGAGTTTTGATGATTTACAGCAAAAGACAGTAGCTAACAATGCTATCTTAAAACAAAATGAGCAGAATATTGCTATTAGCGAGTTTACTATTAAAATAAATAAATCAAATTATTTGCCTTCTCTAGATTTAAATACTTCTTACGGATGGAATAAAAGTGAGAACCCTGCAACCTCTTTTTTAGCAGGTGCTACCTCTAACGGATTAAACGCAGGTTTAAGTTTGTCCTGGAGTTTGTTTGATGGTGGAGTTACAAAAACAAGTGTTGCGAATGCTAAGATAGCCTTAGATACTCAGCAAATTTTATTAGAACAACAAAAAACAACCGTTCAGAATACCCTAAAAAATACTTGGGAAAACTATCATAATCAGCTTTTTATTATTGGTGCACAAGATAAAAACGTGGTAACAACTCAAAATAATTTTGATAGAACAGAAGAACGCTATAAATTAGGGCAAGTAACATCCATCGAATTTAGGCAAGCACAAATAAATTTTATAAATGCCAAAACAGCTTTAAACAATGCAAAGTTTGATGCAAAATTAATAGAATTACAATTACTACAATTAAGTGGAGATATTTTAAATGTTGAGTTTTAAAAAAAAAAACAACTTCATAGATTAATCCCCCAATCAATCTTTTGAAGTTGAAAAATAATTTTTTTTTAAAATGCAGGGTTTATCAATTGTATGCCAAGGTATTATATAAATAAAAGGCAGAATATGATTTTTGTCATGTTAAATAAAGATTATTTGTATTATTTTTAAAAATTAAAATAAATTAGTATGAATTACGTCACCTTACCTTTAGTTTCCTGGATAAATGGCACAATAATGATTGGTGTTTTTGCTGTAGTTGTTGTTGGTCTAATAGCTGCCGTTTTTTTGTTAATGAATAGCGATAAACCTAAAAAATAATTTTATACCTTATCTAAAGTTAGATTCACTTTATTATTAGAGTTTGTTTTCTTAATTTTATAGAAATTATTCTAATATTAAATATACTGTATGAATCAGCTTACTATAAATTTTGGTTATTTGTTTGAAGAAGCTCTAATTGAAGAAATAAATCAAATAGGTACTTATAAAGAGTTTGTTTCTGATACCACAATAATAGAAATTGGAGATTATATAAAATCAATGCCATTATTACTTAATGGAGCCATAAAAATTTTGCGTGAAGATGAGCATGGCGATGAGTTAGTTTTGTATTATTTAGAAAAAGGAGATACTTGCGCAATGACACTTTCTTGTTGCATGGGACAAACAAAAAGTAAAATTAGAGCTGTAGCAGAAACAGATGTTGAGCTAATTATGTTGCCAAAAGAAAAAATGGCAGATTGGTTAAGTACTTATAAAACTTGGCAATCTTATATTTTACAAAGCTATCACCATAGAATGGATGAGCTTTTAGATGCTGTAGATACCATTGCTTTTTTAAAAATGGATGAACGTCTTTTTAAATACTTAAAAGACAAAGCTATGGTAACGCATAATGATGTTTTACAGGTAACTCACAAAGAAATCTCTGAAGATCTTCATACCTCTCGCGTAGTGGTGTCTAGACTTCTAAAAAAATTAGAAAACGAGCATAAAATCACACTTTTTAGAAATAGTATTAAAGTTTTAGAACTGTAACTAATGTTACTGTAAAGGTGCTAAACACTTCTTATTTTTGCTAAAAAAAGATGAAACCATTTATTTTTTTAATAGTTTTTACCTTGCTGTTTAGTTGTAAAGATGGCCAAAAACCAACTTATGCATCCAAAAATGCAGTTTTATTTTCTAATGATACAGAGGTGGTTGCAAATGACCAAGAACATTTGGGTAAAAAATTAATGGAGACAAACTGCTATGTTTGTCATAGTACAACTGCTACTGAAGAAAATAGAATTGCACCACCAATGATTGCCATTAAAAAACGCTATTTAATGGGAAACACTTCTAAACAAGCCTTTATTAATTCTTTACAAGATTTTATTAAAAATCCTACCGAAAAAAATGCTAAAATGTTTGGTGCAGTAAAACGTTTTGGAGTGATGCCAAAACAAGCATTTCCTGAAGAAACTATAAAACAAATTGCAGATTATATGTTTGAGTTTGAAATAGAACAACCAGAATGGTTTGACAAACATTACGACCAAGAACATGGAAAAGGCAATGGAAAAGGCATGCAAAACGGAAAGGGAAACCAGAAAGGTAAGAAAATAAATCAACAAGGAAATAATATAAAAAGTCAATCGTATTCAGAAAGAGGGTTAAGTTATGCGTTATCAACAAAAGCAGAATTAGGTAAAAACTTAATGGGTAAAATTCAAAAAGAAGGTACTTTAGCTGCATTAAAGTTTTGTAATATAAAGGCGTATCCTTTAACTGATAGTATGTCTGTTGTACATAATGCAACAATAAAAAGAGTTTCTGATAAACCTAGAAATCCTAAAAATTTAGCCAATTCTAAAGAAAATGCATATATACGTATTTTTAAAGATGATGCTGCTTTAAATAAAGAATCAGATCCTATTGTTGTAGAATCTAATGATAATGTAAAATTCTATTATCCTATTAAAACAAATAGTATGTGTTTACAATGTCATGGTAAACCAACATCAGATGTTAAGCCAATTACCTTAGCTGAAATAAATAAATTGTATCCGAAAGATTTAGCAATTGGGTATAATGAAAATCAAGTTAGAGGAATTTGGAGTATTACTTTTAATAAATAATAATAAATTAGTTCTTAGGCATGAGCAATTTTTCTGAAATCATAAATCAAGAAAAACCAGTTTTAGTAGATTTTTTTGCTGATTGGTGTGGACCTTGTAAAATGATGAGTCCAATTTTAAAAGAAGTAAAAGATCTACTTGGTGATAAAGTGTCGATTATTAAAATTGATGTTGACAAAAATCAGGCGTTAGCAGCCAAATATCAAGTTAGAGGTGTACCAACCCTAATTATATACAAGTCGGGTAAACAAGTTTGGAAACAATCTGGAGTAGTGCCAAAAAATGATTTAGTTTCTATTCTTAAAAATCTTAGTTAGTTATAAGTTCGTTTTTAATTAAAAATCACTTGTATTTTTGCAAGTGATTTTTTTATTTTAAATACAATCTAAACTATAAAAACCGCCACAATTTTTTGTCCTTTTTTTAGAGAACTGCGTAATTAAATAAGCCGTTGTAATTAAGTTTCTTAATTCGCAAATATCAACAGAAAGTTCAGAATGGTCATATAAACGTTTGTTGTCTTCATAAAGAACTCTTAATCTTTTTTCAGCGCGCTCTAAACGTTCGTTAGATCTAACAATACCTACATAATTGGTCATAATAGTTTTTACTTCATTTCTATCATGCGCAATTAATATTTGTTCCATGTTTTTAATAATACCGCTATCATTCCAAATAGGAGTGTTTTTAGGCATTTTAGCTTTGTTGTATTTTTTAGAAACATGTAAGAAAGCATTATGCGCATATACCAAACCTTCTAATAAAGAATTAGAAGCTAACCTATTTCCGCCATGCAAACCAGTTCTTGTTACTTCGCCACAAGCATATAATTTTTTGATAGATGTTTTTGCTTTTTTATTTACATTAACACCACCACAAATATAATGTGAAGCCGGTACTACAGGTATATAATCTTTTTCAACATCAATATTTAAAGTTGCACATTTTTCTGTTATATTAGGAAAATGTTCTTTAAATTTTTCCATGTCAAGCGCTGTACAATCTAAATAAACGTGAGGAGAGCCGCTTTTTTTAAGTTCATTATCTATAGCTCTAGCTACAATATCTCTAGATGCTAATTCTTCGCGTTCATCATAATTTTGCATAAAGAAATTACCATTGTAATCTCTTAATTTTGCACCGAAACCTCTTACCGCTTCAGAAATTAAAAAGGCTGGATATTCTCCAGGATTGTATAACGCCGTTGGATGAAATTGAATAAATTCCATTTCAGAAATTTCTGCTTTTGCTCTATAGGCAATTCCTATTCCGTCTCCAGTAGCCACAATTGGGTTGGTGGTAGTTTCATAAACTTGTCCGTTTCCTCCAGAAGCCAAAACAGTAAATTTGCTAATAAAAGTTTTAACTTTAGCTTCTTTTATATCTAAAACATAGGCGCCAAAACAAGATATTTTACCGTTACGTTTTGTTTTTCTCTTTTTTACTTGATGTTCTGTAATTAAATCGATAGCATAATGATGTGTTAAAAAATCGATATTTTCTTGTGCATTTACTTGTGCCAATAAAGCACGCTCAATTTCTGCACCGGTAATATCTGTATGATGTAAAATTCTGTTTTGAGAATGACCGCCTTCACGACCTAAATCGTAATCTCCATTTTCATTTTCGTCAAATTTTGTTCCCCAATCAATTAATTCTTGCAATCTTTTTGGAGCATCACCAACCACCATTTTTACAACATCTTCGTCGCATAAACCATCACCAGCAACTAATGTATCATTAATATGTTGCTCAAAGCTATCTACAGTTCTGTTGTAAACAGTGGCAATTCCGCCTTGTGCATATTTGGTATTAGACTCGCTTTGTTCGTCTTTTGTAACAATTGTAATTTTAGCATCTTTAAACTTCGTTGCTGTTTTTAGAGCAAAAGTTAATCCAGAAATACCAGAACCGATTACTAAAAAATCGGTAGAAATTATTTTTTTATCAGCTAACATTTTAAGGCGTTATTTAGAAAGTTCTAACATTCTGTTGATGGGAATAATAGCCTGTTTTGCTAATTCTGCTTCAACTACAATATTTGGTAATTCGTGTTTTAAGCATAAATACAATTTTTTCATTGTATTCATTTTCATGTATGCACATTCGCTACAAGCACAAGTATTATCTTCTTTTGCTGGTGCGGGAATGATTATTTTATCAGGATTTTCTTGCAACATTTCAAACAAAATTCCTGCTTCTGTTGCTACAATGAATTTTTTCTGATCACTTGTTTTTACATAATTCAATAGTCCGGAAGTAGAACCAATATATTTTGCAACTTTAAGCATGTGCGCTTCAGATTCTGGGTGCGCAATTAACACAGCATCTGGATGTTCTTTATATAAATCAATTAATTTTTCCATCGAAAAAGCTTCATGAACCATACAAGCGCCATCCCAAAGTAGCATTTTTCTGCCAGTTTCTTTATTTAAATAATCGCCTAAATTTCTATCTGGAGCAAAAATTATGGGTTGCTCTTTTGGGATAGAATTTATAATTTTTAAAGCATTAGATGATGTACAAACGTAATCGCTCAACGCTTTAATTTCTGCAGAACAATTTATATAAGTGACAACAAGATGGTCTGGATGTTGTTTTTTAAAAGCGGCAAAATCTTCTGGCGGACAAGAATCTGCCAAAGAACAACCTGCTAATAAATCTGGTAAAAGTACTTTTTTAGTTGGATTTAGAATTTTTGCAGTTTCAGCCATAAAATGAACTCCTGCAAAAACAATTATATCTGCATCCGTTTTAGCAGCTTGTTGCGCCAAAGCCAAACTATCACCAACAAAATCTGCAATTTCTTGAATTTCATCAATTTGATAATAGTGCGCTAGAATAACTGCATTTTTTTCTTTTTTTAGCTTTAAAATCTCCTTTACATAGTCAATATTTGGAGTTTCAATATCTAAAAAACCTTTTTCGTTAATATTTTTCTTTGCAGTAACTAAACTTTCCATAAAAAGTGCTTATTTTGAACTATAGTGCAAATATAAACTCTATTTTGTAGCTAGGAAAATGATTAATGTCATTCTATTAAATTATAACTATAATGGTTGAAATGTTGAATTTATCTGAAGATTTTTGGGAAAATAAGTACAAAACAAATAAAATTGGATGGGATTTAGGTGAGGTTTCGCCACCATTAAAAACCTATTTTGATCAATTAACGAATAAAGATTTAAAAATATTAATTCCTGGTGGAGGAAATTCGTATGAAGCAGAATATCTTTTTAACATAGGTTTTAAAAATGTTTATGTTGTTGATGTATCTGAAACAGCTTTACATAACCTAAAAAATAGAGTGCCAAATTTCCCTTTTTCACAATTAATTCACGCTGATTTTTTTGATTTGGATGATAGTTTTAATCTTATAATTGAACAAACTTTTTTTTGTGCAATCAATCCTAATTTAAGAAAGAAATACGCGTCAAAAATGTGGGATTTATTAAGTGAAAAAGGCAAATTAGTTGGGTTGCTTTTTGATGCAAAACTAAATGAAGATCATCCACCTTTTGGTGGAAATGAAACTGAATATATAACGTATTTCGAATCACATTTCACCATGGATGTTTTTACAAAATGCTATAATTCTTATCATAATAGACAAGAAATGGAGTTGTTTGTGAAGTTTATAAAGAAATAAAAATAACTGTTTAGATATTAAAGACCTCACAGGTTTTGAAAACCTGTGAGGTCTGAAAATTAAAAAATTAAAATTTATACTGTAAAAAAGCAGAGAAATTACGCCCAGGTTCTGTAATTGGAGTACTTTCAAAATTTGCTTGGTTATTAAATGAAAAGTTTAAATGACTATTATAGCCTTTATCAAAAACATTTAAAACAGCAACTCCTAACGTTACATTTTTAATAGGTTTACCACCAAAACGTAGGTCTAAAGTTTGATAACCATTGGTTGCTGTCTCTCCAAAACTTTCAGAAATGTTATCTTGTTTAGAAACCAAATTATACTGCGCATTTGCCCATAACTTCTCCTTTTCAAAACCAAAAGTAAATTTTGTTGTAAAAGGTGGTGTTAAAGGTAAAGATTCATCTAAATCTTCATTTTTTGTGTACACATAAGAAAACTCGGTTTTAAAATTATAAAAATCTAAAAAATCTAATCGAGCCATGGCTTCAAAACCAGTTTTGTAGGCTTCATCTAAATTTTGAAACACTTTTACATTTGTAGGATTTGTAGTAGGACTAAATTTTCTTGTAATGGTTGGATCTACAATACCTACAATATAATTTTCGAAGTAAGAATAGTACACAGACGTTTCAAATTGAAAACTCTTAAAACCATTTTTAAGTTCTTCAAAACCTTTAATTCCTACTTCAAATTGATTATTAACTTCTGCTTTTAAATTTGGATTTCCAATATATTCATACGGATCTTGCCCAACATTAAAATGATTTATAAAACGTTCAATCATATTTGCAGTTCTTGTTCCACGGCCATATGCAGCTTCTAAAGTATACGTATCAGAAAGCATTTTTTTAACAGAAATTGTTCCGCTAAAAGTGTGTTCTGTTCTTTTCTCTAAATCATACATTGCAGCAAAATCTGCTTCAGGATCTTGAATGTCAGAAGTTACATTGTCATAGCGAATTCCTGCAGTTAAAATAGATGTATCGCTTAAATTGTATTTGGCTTCTGTAAAAAAACCAAGATCTGTAATGTATGAATCTTGCCAAACTTTATCGTTAAAAGTTACTGGATTTGCAAGTACATTTCCATTCATAATTTTTACAATTCTTGTTCTTCCACCATCTCTTGCAATGTTCATTAAATCAATTCCAGAAAAAAGATTTACTTCTTTAAATGGTTGCCAATTCATTTCAATTTTACCGCCAATTGTAGTTGCTTCAACTCCAGATTCTGCTTCCATCATCATAAAAGAAGGTCTGTTGGTATTAGACATTAAATGGTCTACATAACTATGATATCCTTTTACAGAAATAGATTTTACAACATCCCCAATATGATCAATTTTATAATCTACAGAAAGAATGCTACTGTCGTCATATTCAGTATCCATTGGTAAAGCAGCATGTAAAACATCACGACCAAAAGATTGTCTCCAATCAATTTTTAAACGTTGATTTTTAGTAAAATTATAACCCAATTTAATTCCGTAATCAGAACTTTTAAAAGACGAAGGAATTGTAGTGCCAAAGCCATCTTTATAATTTCCAAAATCTCTATAACCTGCATTGGCAACAATGTCAAATTTCTCATTGATATATTGTAGTTCCGCTAAATTTACTAGTGAGTTTCCATTACTTTCAAATCCGCCAGAAACTTTACCATGAAAACCATAATCTTCATAATCTGGTTTTTGTGTAACTAAGTTAATAATACCTCCAAAAGTTGCGCCATATCTAACTGTATATGGTCCTTTTATAATTTCAATTCTAGAAACTTCTTCAGGAATAATATGTGTTGTAACAGGATCCATCCTGTTAGGGCACGCATGCATTGCTTTTGTACCACCATCATATTGAATGTTTAATTGCTCATATTGAGCACCTCTAAAAGAAGGATCTATTGCGTAATTTCCTCTTTTAATTACAGAAAAACCATTGATGTTGTTAAATAAATCAGCAACATTTTTAGGTTGTACAATGTTTTCAACATATTTATTAGAAATCGAGCTAAATACAGGGTCTGTTTTTAATTTACCTGTAACGATAACTTCATCAAGTTTTACCGTTTTTTGTTTAATACTATCTTTTTTAGTCTCTTTTTTTTCTTGACTATAAGATGTAACAGAAATTAGTGCGCATAAAAGCACACTATAAAATTTTTTCATTTTTAATTGTTTTAATTTTAAGTAAGTATTGTTTTATAGGAGTTCTATAAAAATTAAAAACAATTATGAATTTGGTGGGTGAAAATGGTTATTTAATACCCTAAAGTTATATAGATTTAAATAGTAAAAACTCTCTTTTTTAAGAAGTGTATGATTACTTATTTGATGTGCATACTCTTTTTGATTATACAATAAAATGTCTTTAAAATCTATTAACTCAATTGGCTTGTTTTGCTCGTCAGGCTTGTTTTGGGTAATCTTTTTTAAATGACATTTACCATTACATTGCATTTCTGGTTTGTCTTTGTTTTCACAAAGCGCCTCAATAAAACCAGCAGTATCTACATTATAATATATATATGTAATAGACACTCTTAAACTATTATATAGTATAAGGGTGCTAAATATTATAGATAAAATTACTTTCCAGTTTTTCACAAATGCAAAATTACAAAGTGTATTAGAATTAGATATGATTTTTATCACAAAAGTTAGCTTAGACTTTAACTGTTAACAATTGATGTTTAGCCTAGCTATCATAAGGAAATAGTATTGTAAAATCGATTTTTTAGATGTGTTATGTTACCAATGTTACACAAGTTTAGGGCTTGCAAGTTTAACTTTACATCAGATAATAATTAAAATCATAACATATGAATACGCAAGAAACAAATCAAGAACAAGAAACATTTGCAATGCCAAGAATTGGCGATAAAGCGCCTCAATTTACGGCAACAACTACGCAAGGAGAAATTAATTTTCCGTCTGATTATAAAGGAAAATGGTCTATTTTATTTAGTCATCCGGCAGATTTTACACCTGTTTGTACATCAGAATTTATGACTTTTGCACATTTAGAAGAAAAATTTGAGAAAGCAAATTGTAGTTTGATTGGTTTATCTATTGATGGATTATACAGTCATATTGCATGGTTAAGAACCATTAAAGATAAAATTGAATTTAACGGAATGAAAAACATAGAAGTTAAGTTTCCTTTAATTGAAGATATTTCTATGAATGTTGCTAAAAAATACGGAATGATTCAACCTGGAGAAAGCAAAACACAAGCAGTTAGAGCTGTCTTTTTTGTAGATCCTAATGAAACTGTAAGAGCAATTATTTATTACCCACTAAGTTTAGGGCGTAATTTTGATGAATTATACAGAGCATTAATTGCAATGCAAACTTCGGATAAATTTAACGTTGCAACACCCGCAGACTGGAACCCTGGTGATGATGTTATCGTTTCTCCTGCAGGATCTTGTGGTGTAGCAGAAGAAAGAATGAGTAATACTGAAGAATTAGATTGTAAAGATTGGTTTTTCTGTACTAAAAAATTAGACAAAGATTTAGTGTTAAATACTATTTTAAAAAAATAAAGATTCATTAAATTTTATCAAGAAAGAGACTGTTTTAAAAAGATAGTTTCTTTTGTAATATTAGTTACAGATAGCTTTAAAGAAAGAATATAAATTTGGGCTATAAATATATACAAAATGAACAAAGCACATTTTTATCAGGTAAAAGTAAATTGGAAAGAAAATAGAAAAGGCACATTGTCGTCTAATGTATTGGGTGAAAATATTACCATTGCAACACCGCCAGAATTTCCTAAAGGAGAAGCAAATGTTTGGTCTCCAGAGCATTATTTTGTTGCAGCTATTAATGGATGTTTAATGACTACATTTTTAGCGGTTGCAGAAAATTTTAAACTAAATTTTGTAGATTTTGAATCTGATGCAGAAGGAAAACTAGAAATGGTTAATCGTAAATTTATGATGAGCGAAGTAGTTCTAAAACCTACGGTAACAGTTTCTAATGAAGATGATGTAGAACTTGCTAAAAAAGTGTTAGAAAAATCAGAAAATGCTTGTTTAATCTCTAACTCTGTGATTTCTAAAATTAAGTTAGAAATAACAGTTAAGGTAAAAAAAGACTAAAATTTATCATCAAAAAAAGAGTGCTTAAGTCGCTAATTTCTTATTTTTATTTGCGCTTAAAGAGACTAATATATTTAAAATAAATTAAATAATATGGATACAGAAATTTTAGCAAGAATACAGTTTGCTTTTACTATTGCATTTCATTACATATATCCTCCATTAAGTATTGGTATAGGGTTAATAATGGTAATTTTTGAGGGTTTATATTTAAAAACGGGTAATAAACAGTATGAAATTTTAACACGTTTTTGGTTGAAAATTTTTGCTATTACTTTTGGTATTGGGGTGGCAACAGGAATTATAATGGAGTTTGAGTTTGGTACCAATTGGGCTGTGTATTCAAAATATGTAGGTGATATATTTGGTAGTGCTTTGGCTGCAGAAGGTTTATTTGCATTTGGTTTAGAAAGTACTTTTCTAGGTGTTTTGATATTTGGTTGGAATCGAGTATCGCCTAAAGTTCATTTCTTTTCAACGATTATGGTTTTTCTGGGTTCCATGTTTTCTGCAGTTTGGATAGTTGTAGCAAATAGTTGGCAACAAACACCAGCAGGTTACCATATTGTTGGCGAAGGTTTTAATGCAAGAGCAGAAGTAACCGATTTTTGGGCAATGGTGTTTAATCCGTCAAGTGTAGATCGTATAATACATGTTTGGCAAGGTGCCTTTTTAGCGGGTACTTTTTTAGTATTAAGTGTGCATGCTTATTATTTGTTAAAGGGCAGATATGAAGAAATATCAAAAAAAGCATTTAAAATTACGCTTGTAGTAGCAACTATTATTTCTTTAACACAATTACTTTCAGGTCATAGTTCTGCGGATGGTGTTGCTATAAATCAACCTGCAAAGTTAGCAGCAATGGAAGGTCATTATGAAAAATCTGCCCCAGCAGATTTGTATGTATTTGGATGGGTAGATAACGAAGAACAAAAAGTAACGGGTATTGGTTTGCCAGGAGGATTGTCTTTTTTGGTGCATCAAGATTTTGAAGCTCCCATAACAGGTTTAAATGCTTTTCCAGAGGATGAAAGACCAGGTCAAGTAAATGCTGTTTTTCAGTTTTATCATATTATGATTTCAATAGGAATGTTTTTAATTGCGCTGACTTTATATGCTAGTTTTTTATGGTGGAAAGGTACTTTGTTTGATAAAAGATGGTTGTTAAAGATTTTTGCTTTTTCTGTGCTGCTGCCTCAAATAGCCAATCAGGCAGGTTGGTTTGCTGCAGAAATGGGAAGACAACCTTGGATTGTTTATGGTCATTTAAGAACCGATGAAGGGTTTTCTCAAGAAGTTTCTGCTAATCAGATTCTTTTTTCTCTTATATTATTTCTTGTTGTTTATTCCTTATTGTTAGTTTTATTTCTGTATTCTTTGAATAAAAAAATAAAGCAAGGCCCTTACGAAGAAGATAAAAATACATTACAAATTTATTAAAGAAGGTATATATGGAAACATTTTTAGGTATAGATTATCCAACACTTTGGTTTTTAGTAGTAGGGTTATTATTTTCTGGATACGCAATTTTAGAAGGATTTGATTATGGAGCAGGTGCATGGCATTTGTTTCTAAAAAAAGATTTAAGTAGAAGAATCGCTATCAATGCAATTGGCCCTTTATGGGATGCAAATCAGGTTTGGTTAATTATTGGTGGTGGTGCTTTATTTGCAGGATTTCCTGTAATGTATGCAACGATGTTATCTGCAATGTACATTCCATTTATGTTGTTTTTAATATTGTTGGTTTTGCGTTCATCAGCAATAAAATTTAGAAGCGCAGAAAAAATGTTTTGGTGGCGCAATACATGGGATATCATCTATTTTGTGTCTAATACGCTTATCGCTTTTTTATTAGGAGTCGTTTTAGGTAATGTTTTAGAAGGTTTTCAATTAGGTGAAAATTTTAAATATGAAGGTGGTATTTTCTTTACGTTTTTAAGTCCGTATGCAATAATGACTGGTTTTACCACGCTTTCTCTTTTTATGATGCAAGGAGCAATTTTTTTACTTTTAAAAACCGAAGGACGTTTGTATGCAAGACTTACATTTTTGCTTAAAAAAGGTATGATTTTTTTTATCATTAGTTTTTCTATTACCTCTTTATACACGCTTATTTTTATACCAGGAGTAACAGATGATTTTAAAGAAACACCCATATTTTTTGTATTACCAATTGTGTCTTTTTTAGCGGTTGCTAACATACCAAGATTGGTGTCAAAGAAAAAGTATGCAATGGCACTTGTTTTTTCATCTTTAACGATGGCGTTTTTATTAATGCTGGTTGCTTTTCAATTATATCCTGTTTTGTTACCTTCTAAAATAGATCCAAGTTATAGTGTTACTATATACAATGCGGCTTCATCCCAAAAATCTTTAGGAATTATGTTAACGATGGTAGTAATAGGAGCGCCCCTTTTAATAGGATATCTTGCTTTTCTTTATAAGACATTTAACGGTAAAGTAAAATTAGATGATACCAGTTATTAAATAAGAATTTAAAAAATAATCAAACATATAGCGTGTTTGATTATTTTTTGTACATTTGTTAACCAATTGGTTAAACTATTTAGTTGATGATAAAAAATAATAAAAACGAGAATACCGAAAGTCTAATTTTAGAAGCTGCAAAATCCATTTTTCAAACAAAAGGGATGGATGGTGCTCGTATGCAAGAAATTGCAGATCAGGCGGGCATCAATAAAGCAATGCTTCATTATTATTACAGAAGCAAACAATTGCTTTTTGAGGCAGTTTTTAAGAATGCATTTTCATTATTAGCGCCTCAATTAAATACGGTTTTAAACGACGATTCATCAATAGAAGAGAAGGTTCGAAATTTTTCATCAAACTATATTTCATTTATAGCAGAACATCCTTATCTACCAAATTTTATTATTCAAGAATTGAACAGAAATCCTGATTTTATTTTAAAAATGAAGGAAAGTAACGGATTTCCAAATCTTGAAAAATTTAAAAAACAAGTTGATGTTGAGGTTGCAAATGGTATCATCAAAAAGATAAAAGCAGAACAATTGTTCATTAATATTTTGGCATTAAATGTATTTCCTTTTATAGCGAAACCATTAATTCAAAACTTAATAGATGCAGATGAAAGCGATTTTCAGCACATCATAGAGGAACGTAAAACAGAAGTTGCCGATTTTATAATTAATTCAATAAAAAAATAAGATGAAAAAAACAGGATTCATTTTAATACTTATGATCAGTTTAGTTGCTTTTGGACAGCAAAATTTATCACTACATGAGTGTTATCAATTAGTAGAAAACAACTATCCTTTGGTAAAACAGCATCAATTATTAGCGCAACAAAATCAATTAGATACAGAAATTATTTTGAATTCTAAATTGCCTCAATTTAATTTGGATGCACAAGCAACGTATCAATCAGATGTTATTCAACTTCCGGCAGCAATGTCTAGTATTGAGCCACAAAATAAAGATCAATATCGTGCAACACTTTCTGTTAATCAATTGATTTATAATGGGGGTTTAACCAATGCCAATTTAAAGGTGAAATCTGCTCAATTAAAAACAAAACAAAAGCAAGTTGATGCCACTATATATCAATTAAAAGCACAAATTAATCAGCTATATTTTTCAATTTTATTAGCGCAAGAAAATTTTAAATTATTAGAAGCTAAAAGAAATCTTTTGGAATCAAAATTAAAAGAAGTACAATCTGGAGTTAAAAATGGTTTGTTATTACCTTCTTCGGATAGTGTTTTAGAAGCTGAATTATTGAAAATTAAGCAACAATTTATTGAGGTCGAAAGTAGTAAAACTTCTTTAATTGAAACACTTTCTAGTTTAATTGGTCAAGAAATAAATAGTGTAACAAACTTTGAAAGTCCTTTACTTAAAACGCAATTACAACGAGAAATAAATAGACCGGAATTAGATTTGTTTCACCTTAAAAAGGAAGAAATAAAAAATTACGAATCATTGATTTCTAAGCAAAATTCTCCACAAATAAATGGATTTTTAACTGGCGGATATGGTAATCCGGGGTTAAATATGTTAGATAATTCTTTTCAGACTTTTTATACAGTTGGAGTTAAATTACATTGGAATGTTTTTGATTGGAATTCTAATAAAAAACAGAAAGAAGTGGTTGCAATAAATAAAGATTTTATTGAAAATGAAACGGAAGTTTTTAAACTAAATACCAATATAGAATTGAATAAACAGCAAAAGGAAATTGAAAAAATTTCAGCGTTTATAAATTCTGATGTAGAGATTATTGAACTTCGTAAAAAAGTGTTGAAAACTTTGGATTCTCAACTTAAAAACGGAGTAATTACATCATCGGTATATATTACAGAATTTACCAATTTATTTGAATCAGAAAACACCTTGTTAAAACACCATATTCAATTAGAATTGGCAAAAGCAAATTACAATACTATTAAAGGAGAATAAAAAATGGTTTCCCTTAGATTTTGTAGATATACGAAGAAAAACTAAAAAAAATCTGCGTTCATCTACGAAATCAATGGGACACAAAATAAATATTAAAAAATGAAAAACTACAATTACATATTCGCGTTAAGTATCATCGTTACCACTTTATTTTCTTGCGGAAAAAACAACGATAAAGCCGATGGTTACGGAAATTTTGAAGCAACAGAAATAACTATTTCATCAGAAAATAATGGAAAATTAATCCAGTTTAACGTTGATGAAGGAAATCACCTAAAAAAAGATCAATTTGTTGGTTTTATAGATACTATTCAATTGACTTTAAAACGAGAGCAATTAGTTATTTCAAAAGCGGTCATTGAATCAAAATCTAAAGGAGTATTATCACAAATCTCTGTGTTAAATTCTAGATTGAAAACGGCTAAAATCAATCAAAATAGAATAGAAAATTTAATAAAAGACAATGCAGGTACTCAAAAACAATTGGATGATGTTTCTGGTGAGATTAATGTGATTAAAAGTCAAATTAGAAGTGTAGAAATTCAGAATGCACCCGTTGTAAATGAGCTAAAAAATATTGATGTTCAATTAAAACAAATTGATGATCAAATAGAAAAAAGTAAGATTATTAATCCTGTAAACGGAACCGTTTTAACCAAGTATGCAGAGCCAAATGAAATTACTGCATTTGGAAAACCTTTGTATAAAATTGCAGATTTAAGTACCATGCAATTGCGTGTTTATATTAGTGAAACACAATTAGCAAATATTAAAATTGGTCAAAAAGTTACTGTAAAAATAGATGCTGGCGATGAAATGAAGTCTTTTGATGGAGTTGTTAGTTGGATTGCTGCTGAAGCAGAATTTACGCCAAAAATCATCCAAACGAAAGAAGAACGAGTTGCTTTGGTGTATGCTGTAAAAGTGGATGTTAAAAACGATGGAAGTTTAAAAATAGGAATGCCAGCAGAAATGTGGATTAATTTAGTTATCAGTTCTCAGTAGCAGTTGGCAGTTACAAAGTTACGCCTTTAAGATACTATTATTTGTTATCAAAATAC
>JANQTQ010000018.1:0-3765 GCA_030731625.1 Polaribacter sp.
CCGAGCAATTGTAAAACAACCGTATTAACAAATGGAGATACCGTAATAGGCAGCAATACAAAAGCTCCTTTTTGTTTTAATGAATTAATTCAGTACGAAAAAATTTATAATAGTTATAATAATGCTACTAATAAGTTATTACACATGCAGAGAACGTTATAATATATAATTTAAAATAAACTAAAAAGCTTCACAGAAATGTGAGGCTTTTTTTGTTTCTGATACGTTTTGTATGTAAGGGCGCTATTTTTTATAAGTATTAGATAAACGAATCAAGTTCAACAGTTGTGGGATTTTCGATTTAATCAAAAATGGCTTTAAAAAGAATTGTGAAAGAGTAGTTCTAATTCTTAAAAGATACTTTTTACTTTTAGAAGTAGTTCGTCTTTGTTTTTCAACTCAAATTTTATATATAAATTTCTTAAATGCGTTTTTACGGTGTTTTTAGAAATAAATAATTTTTCTGCAATGATATCAAGTGATGAATCGTGCATCATTTTTTTTAAAACATCAACTTCTCTTATTGTTAGAGGTGTCAAGGTGTGTCTATTTTGAGTTAAAAAAATAAAGTAGGGATCTATATTATTTGGTGTTATTTTTAATTTTAGGATGGTTAATGCTGCTTCAACTTCAGCATTTTGAAAAGGTGTACTTAAATAGGCTGCTGGCCCTAATTTAGCAGCTTCATTTATGGTAAAGCTATCTTGGTTTGCTGTTAAAAAAAAAAGGGTTTGTGTTTTTTTCTTAATTCTTTAGCAACATCTAAACCCGTTAGTTTTCCGGATAATAAAATATCTATGATGGCAACATCAAAATTCCAATTAGATTCTAACAAAAAATCTTCGGCACTAAAAAAGGTGTCTACTACCTTATATCCTAAAGAAGTTACAATCTTTTTAAGATGCATTAAAACAAACATCTCATCCTCAATGATAATAATTTTCTTAAACATCTTTAAATAAGAATTTATAAGTTCCTGTATGGGTATCTATAGTTAAATTAACGGCTTTAATCCTTTCCATTAATTGATGTAATAAAATACCTCCTTTGTTTACTTTATTTGCATTTAAATGCGGGGAACCATCTGTATATAAAAACTGGAATTGCCCTTTAAGTGCTGTTATTTCAATCGTTACGTTTTTTACGTCCGCTTTATGATGTTCAACAGTATTTGCTAATAATTCATTTAAAATTAAACCAAAATAAACAATTCGTTCGCTCTCAATTTTTATGGGAATTATACTGCTTTTAATAACCAAATTAGTAGCATTCATTTCTCTATATAGGTAGATTATTTCGTTAAAATACGTATCTATATTTACAAACTGATTATGAACATCTGCATATAAATGTTTGTGTAAAACACCCACAGTCTGTATTTTACTGCTAATTTTATTTAAAGTTTTGGTTTGTTGTTCGTCTTCGTTATCACTAGAATAATCTACCATAGATAAAATCATTTGTAAATTGTTTTTAATTCTATGATTACTTTCAATCATTAAAAGTTCAAACTTTTTATTACTCAATTTTAAACTGTTGGCAATTTTATTCTTTTTTGAATACATCATTAAAACAATCACCGTTAAAAAAATAAAGAATGCAATAAAAATGAATAGCAAAAAAGTTAACTTTTTTTGTTTAAATAAATTTAATGTCTCCGAAACCATCATTATCTGCATCTTTATAATACATTTCCCCAATAGAAGCCGCTGTCCATTCTGCAATACCAGAGGCATTTACAGTTAAAATTTGTCCTATACTGCCGTTTGGCGGTAATCCGTTTTTGGCATACAATGCATAAGGCACACTTAACAATTGGCTAGTGCCTGTAATTGTGTAACTATTACCTCCCACAGGGTCAATTTCTGTTTTTATAAAGTAAGGTCCTGCACTCCAATCAATACCGGCAAAAGTGCCTGTTACCGGAGTTCCTGCACCTATATAGATACTTAATAAACCATTTGCATTGGTGGTTGGTGTTTGCATTTCTACATACACTGCGGTTCCTGTTGCTGTAGTTTGTAAAACACTTATTTGCATACCTACAACCTGGGTTGCCACCGCGGCATTCGTAGCACCACGCACAACGGCTTGGTAACTTATTTTTTCTGGAGCTTGTGCAAAACTTGCAAATGTGATGCATAAACTTGCTAAAAGGATGTAGATTTTTTTCATGATTGCCAATTGATATGTTTTTTTAACTTTTTTCTGATATTATTATTTCCAAATTGTTGCACCATCAGAGATAGTCAATATTTGGCCGGGTGTACCTCCTGTTGGCAGTCCGTTTTCGGCTGTTTTTGCATAGAGCGCAAAAGGCACACTTAATAATTCACTACTACTTGTAACGGTATATGAAACTCCTCCTGTTGGGTCGGTTTCTGTTTTAATAAAATAAGTACTTGAAGACCAATCGATAGCGGAAAAATCATAGACTGTTGCTCCTGTACCAATTTTAAAACTTACCAAGCCATATGCATTGGTAGTAGGTGTTTGGGTTTCTATATACACAGGTGTACTACCGTGTAAGATGCTTATTTGCATACCAACTGATTGATTGGTTACCAAAGCATTTGCAGCATCTCGCACAACGGCTTGATAACTTATTTTTTCTGGTGCGCCTATTTGTATTAAAACTAAATAGAATGTAGATTCTCTTTGAACATTATAATCTGCTAATATTCTTTCGTCTTCTAATTGTCTTCCTCCAAAAATGAGTTTTTGCTGAGCAACCGGTATGCCTTCTTTATCTTCTATTTTTTGTTTCACATTCTCAACAGTGTCACTACTTTCAACATCTATCGTAATCGTTTTGCTTTCTTGAATAATAACAAATATTTGCATACCTGTTTTTGAAAACATTGATAATGAACTCAGTACTAGAAAAGAAAAAATCAAAAGTGTATTTATTTTTTTACGCATAACATATTTATTTTTGTGTTTGTGAATACGTTGTATTTTAACTGTTTTTAAATTCTTAAACCCCTTATTATTTTCTAATTAGTTGGTCGTGAGACCTCTGTACTAAATAACTAAATTTTTAAATATCTAACAGCACGAACAGAATGAAGTGAACTCTTAGGTCGCGTGTTAAAATATAGAAAGTTACCTCCGTAAAGGTTTGTAACCGCCTCCTGTGCACTATATTCCGTGCTACTCCAATATATTAGACCGTTTAAAGTACTACCCCCATTAATTAAAGAAGCGGCATTTATAATAGAATAAACTGGTTCAGTCTTCATATCATGTACATCTAATTCCCCAGGTAAAAACCAATCCGTATAACCTCCACCGGTATAAGACCTGGCCAATCCTGCTGCATTAGACATCCCATGCGCTGCAATAATTGCATCCGTAAATCTTGACCCATCCAATCCATTACCATTATATAGGCCTAATAGTCCATCAGGGCCCCATTGAATACCAATTGTATCGGTTTGGTCTTCTACTGCGCAAATTACAGCTATCTCTAGAATTCCATCTCCATCTGCATCTCTAGGGTTTTGGTAGATTATATATACAATACCACCATCTCTAAATTGGCCGATTTGTAATTCATCAATTTGCCCGTCACAATTATTATCTATTCCATCACCAAATACCTCTATTATACCTGGGTTGATATTCTTATTATTATCATCACAATCAAAAGTAGAAGTAGGTGCTATTAGAGAATATCCAACACCAGGCGACTCACATAGAGTTAACGATGTTGTACTTACAATAAAGGTATCTCCATCGGTATCCACACCAATATACCAAACT
>JANQTQ010000018.1:3775-7408 GCA_030731625.1 Polaribacter sp.
ACCCAATCTGTCCTATAATCTATACCTTGATAACGAAGCAAATCTCCTGAATAACATACCTTGCCCCTAGTGTTATCATTTGGGTCTACCCAAAATACAATACCACCGTCTCTAAAATCTCCTACTATTGCAGGTATTTCATCTACTCGGCCATCACAATTATTATCTATTTCATCTCCTAGAATCTCAAGTGCTCCCGGGTAGCTATCAACATCAGTATCATTACAATCACTTAATGGTATTATTGCAGTTGTATATCCAGCACCAGGCGACTCACATTGTGTTAACGATGTTGTACTTCCAAAGAAGGTATCTCCATCGGTATCCACACCAATATACCAAATTGTAGTTGGATTGATTGCTGCATCATTATCATTGCAATCGGTATTATTATCTACATAACCGTTCGGTGCAACATTAGCAATAACAGCACTATTAATATCGCCATAACCATCATCATCGGCATCTTCATAATATGTTTGGCCTGTTGAAGGGTTTGTCCATTCTGGCGCACCACTCGCATTGATAGCTAATACTTGCCCATCGGTTCCTCCACTTGGCAAACCATTGGCTGCTTCCTTGGTGTGCAAAGCATAAGGCACACTTAACAATTGGCTAGTGCCTGTAATTGTGTAACTACTTCCTCCTGTTGGGTCAATTTCTGTTTTAATAAAGTAAGGGCCTGCACTCCAATCAATACCGGCAAAAGTGCCTGTTACCGGAGTCCCAGCACCTATATAGATACTTAATAAACCATTTGCATTGGTGGTTGGCATTTGTGTTTCTACATACACTGCAGTTCCTGTTGCTGTAGTTTGTAAAACACTTATTTGCATACCAACAACCTGGGTTGCCACAGCGGCATTCGTAGCACCACGCACAACAGCTTGGTAACTTATTTTTTCTGGTGCTTGCGCAAAACTGCTTATTGTAAGTAATAAGGCAATTAAAATTGTGAATCCTTTTTTATTCATGTTTTTCTTTTTATTTTTTTTTAAAAACTCCATATATCAGAAGCTCTTTTTAAACTGTTATTGTACTAAAATTTCTTGTGATTTTAATTAAAAAGGACTTCCTCCTGTTTGTGGTGGTGGAGAACCTGCTTGTGCTTTTTGTGGACTTAAAATCATAAATGTACCCAAAGCGGTTAAAGCAGTGTATTTACTTATTTTTGTAATCGCTTCTTTGCGAGAAATAAGATCGTTATGTGTATTTTCTTCCATATTTTTTTTATTGTATAAATAATTTTTGCGTTTTTATTTGATCATCATTACATACCTTTATAACATACACACCAGCACTAAGTCTAGATGCATCTATGGTATTCGTACTACTCGTGTGTTTTAAGGCCTGTCTTAATACCAAGCGTCCTTGCACATCATATAAGTCTGCGGTAGCATGCCTATTCAAGATGCCTTTAATCTTAATTTCTCTAGGAGAAGCGGTGTTGTATATCTGTACATTATCTAAAATAGAAGTTTCTGTTGCTAAAGCCTTTGCGCTATATCTAATAAAGAAGCGGCGTGCTCCTTTTAAATCTGTGCTAGGTGTAAAGGTATAATCTGTATTTGTTAACAAGGTGTACGTGTTTGCTACTCTGTCTTCTAAATACACATGTATATGTGAGGGTATTGTTGTAGTACTGTTATCTAGCCCAATAGTTAAAGTAGCCGCTGTTGCATTGACCACTAAAGGAACAACGACATCGTTAAAATCTGTATAAGGCAAACTTTGTATGGCCAGCGCTATTCCTGTATTGTCGTCCACTAGATTAGAGAATATAGAAAAATCTGCAGAATTCCCATCAAAAGTAGCGGCATCATATCCGCTGTCTAAACCTCTAGTAGTGCCTTCTATAAAATAAATAGAGGTAGTGGCTGAGGCACTGGCATTGTTTAATCGAAGCTTACTTAAAGCAACCTGCAAATTTGTTTGCTTGCCAAGAATAAAATCATCTGTGCTACCTATGGTTTGCATGGCTGGTGTAAATTTAACCGCGCCACCTGTTGCCTTCGCCTTTACAAAAAAGCCTTGCCCTGGCGCTATGAATGCAGAAATTGCAGGGTCTATAGCTGTTGCCAAGTTCCAAACTGTCCAACTATTAGCGCTATTACCATTATAACCATATACGGCTTGGTACGCACTTTCGATATGAAACTGGGTCTTATTTTCAGTAAAAAAACTTAGAAAATTAATGTAAGACGGGTAGGGATTACCAATAAGATTCCAACCATTACCAGCAGCAGCATCTACTATGGGTACATTTACGTCATTAGTTCTTACTGTACCAGTAAATTTTAAGGCACTCCCATCTGTAGTGGCTGCTCTAAACACAATACCTGCTGTTAGTGCTGTGTTCGCATTGGTGTTAGTGTCATAATTTTCATAGGCTCCAGCAACCGTATTATAGGGTGCAAAAGCTCGTAAGGTATTAGAAGCTGCTAAATTTGTATTTGCAGTGGCAAAGTCTCCAAAAATTTGATCTACAACCGGTGCTGAAATTAAATCGTTTGTTCCGTTAACAGCAGAGCCAATTAAGGCGGTATAGCGGTTATAATTTACAGTACCATTAATTGATCCTTTTACAATTAAACTAGAGAATGAGTTCGATGTTGAGTTTAATATAGTTGCACTACTTGCAGATATGGTAGCGCCTTCGCTTACGGTTACAGAAGCACCTGGATTAATGGTTAATGTATCAAAGTAAGTATTGCTACTAGAAATAGTAACATCTCCTGAAATTACATTGAGTTCATCTTCTGCAAATGAAAGGCCAATAGGATTGCTTGGTAACCATGAATTATTAAAAGTGAAGGTTCTTTTTTCATATTGTTGCTGCACTCCTTCAGAAATCGTAGTGCCATCACTACCTGTTAAATTAGTGAAAAACAATTGACCTATGGTATAATGGATAGTACCACCAGTGCCCGTTGCTTGGTTGCCTGCAGCGGAAATACCAGATTGTGAATGTAAAAATTGTGTAGCACAAAGCAAAAAGGCTACAAGTGTAGTTTTTTTCATAGAATTATTTTTGTTTTAAGTTTCGACAAAAATTAACTCTATAGTTTAAGAGCAAAAGAAAGGCTAGCTAGAATTATTAATTTCGTAAAAATAATATATATATTAATAATTGAAAAATAAAATTTATATTATTATTATTATTTGGCTTGTGCCTATTTGCATGGGTTTTCTGGAGTTTTCTTGGTTGGTGTCCATGAACTCCATAAGTAATAAAACATCTCATTTTTCACAGTCTTTATGGTGTTAAAATATTGAAAATAAGGACTTTTAAAAAATGCTAATGCAAAAAAAAGTTATTTAAGGATCTATAGATCTATTTTATTTTTATTGCTTAAACTATTATTGTAATAGAAGAAAATTATGCATTTTAGAAAAGTACTTTAATTTATGATGATTTGAGAGGTTACATGTGCTAACTTCTTTGCGTTTTAGCTAATTTTTTAGAGAAATGCAACCTATACCACTTGTCATCGCGCTAGCATTATGACAAAACTTTCATGATTTAAACAAATTCTAGACAATAGGGGTTCACAATAAAAAGGTCGATGTATTATTATAAAATGCAAAAACAAATTATTTTAATACGCAATAAAAAAATACAATATACTGTAT
>JANQTQ010000018.1:7418-7949 GCA_030731625.1 Polaribacter sp.
GTATTTTATAATTTTGTTAAAAGATGTTTTTTTAAGTGATTGATAATAAGGTTTTTAAAATTTGTCCACAATTTTATTGTTGATAAGTCATGGGCAATTTCACTTTTAAGATAAAATCTTATTTATATCTTTACCAAACAAAAAAGCCTTAAAGATGTTGCTTTAAGACTTGTTTTGCAAACGGTAACACTTTGAGAAGTGCGTAGTTTCATATTCAGACCATAAAATTACAATTCTTCTCTTAGCTTACCAAAAATATTTTAATAATATTTAAGGCAGTCCAACAAACTGCATTTGGTAAATCTATGACTTAATGTACTTCTCGTAACTCCTAAAAGCAGCAACTTGTTTTTGGTTACACTACACAAAAACCGTGTGTGGTTGGGCAAACTATTGCAGAGTTTTTAAAACGGATCCCAAGAGGTTTTTGTTGCTACCTCTCTAAAAGCAACACAATTTTTAATTTTTTTATAAGATTATGGTAAAAATTATACCCATAAATAAGTCGAATCCTCAGGATAGAGGCGCAGA
>JANQTQ010000019.1 GCA_030731625.1 Polaribacter sp.
ACTTTGTGCCCTCAAAAACTAAATCGTCTGTTTTTTGATACGTAATTCCATTATCTGCCAAAACAAAAGGCATTGCGTAAAAATAAAAGTATAGATTATAATAAAAAGTAGGATCACCTTTATAAGAACCCTTTTCAATTTCATCTAACCAAACCTCTTTTCCGTCAAAACCTAAAGAATATTTTGGTGTATTAATTACTGTTTTTCTTGATTTTAAATCTACAGTATGTACTTCTTCTGCAATATTAAATGATAATATATTTGCTTTTCTCCAAGTATTTATTCCGCCATGTTTTTCAAAAACTTTAGATAATTCTTCAGGGAAATTTTCTTTTTTCACCTCAACAATTGTTTCTTTTTTAACCTCTTTTTTAGGTTCGTTTTTACAAGAAACAGACGTTATAATTAATAGTACTAAAAGTATTTTTTTCATTTTTAATAATCTTATTTGTTGATGAAGTCGTTTTTAAAATTTTAAAATTACAAAAACAACATGAATTCAATATCTCAATTATTTTTTGATGTTGAGATGCGCGTTAGGGATTGAACGGTTTGTTTGAGCTCTTTTTTATTTTTCTTAAAAAAAGCGAGTAGTGAAAGCCCGCTCGAACGCCCAAAAAAACAAACTTGTAAAACTATATTTTTGATTGATATGTAAACAAATCAAAATACCTACCTTGTAGTGCAATTAACTCATCGTGCGTTCCTCTTTCTGCGATACTTCCTGCTTCAATTACCAAAATTTGATCTGCTTGTTTAATGGTACTTAATCTGTGCGCAATCACAATTGTGGTTCTATCTTTTACTAATTCTGATAAACTTTTTTGAATTAAAGATTCACTTTCTGTATCTAAACTAGACGTTGCTTCATCTAAAATAATAATTTTTGGATCTGCCAAAATAGCTCTTGCAATTGCCAATCTTTGACGCTGACCACCAGAAAGTTTCACACCTCTTTCGCCAATTAAAGTATCTAAACCGTTTTCAAAGCGATCTGTAAACTCATTTACATAGGCCGCTTTTACAGCGTTTTGTAATTCATGTTCTGTTGCATTTGGTCTTGGAAATAAAATATTTTCTCTAATAGTTCCTTCAAACAAAAATTCATCTTGTAAAACAACCCCTAAATGTTTTCTATAACTAGATAATTTTACTTTTGCCATATCTTGATGATCAACCGTAATTTTACCAGATTTAGGATTTAAAAATGTAGCTGACAACCCTGCAATTGTAGATTTACCAGAACCAGAACTACCAACCAAAGCTGTTACAGAACCAGAAGGAACGCTAAAACTAATATTATTAATTACTTCTTTTCCTTCTTCATACGCAAAAGAAACATCATCAAAAACAATTTCTCCTTTTACATTTTCTAAAACAATCGTTCTGTTTTCGTCATCTTCTTCGGCAGCCATATTCATCAATTCTTCTGTTCTGTCTAAACCCGCTAATGCTTCGGTTAACTGACTACCAATATTACTCATTTGCACAATTGGTGCAATCATAAAACCTAATAATAAGGTAAAAGACAAGAAATCTCCTGTGGATAATTCGCCTGTCATAATCTTATAACCGCCAATTCCCATTATTCCTGTGGATGCGATTCCTAATAAAAAAGCAGAAGAACTCGTCATTAATGCCGTTGCCGTTAAACTCTTTTTAACATTCTGAAATAATTTATCTACCCCCTTTTCAAAAACTTCATTTTCTTGTGCTTCTGCATTAAATGCTTTTATGACTCTAACGCCCGATAAGGTTTCTATTAATCGTCCGTTTACTTCTGCATTGATAACGCCTCTATTTCTAAAAATAGGACGAATATATTTGAATGCTTTTAAAGCTACAACTCCAAAAACGGCCACAGGAAGCAATACAAAAAAGGTCATAGAAGCACTTATCCTAATTAACAAAACCATAGAAATTACGGCTGTAATTGTTCCCCCAACTAATTGTACCAAACCCGTTCCTATTAAATTTCTTACACCTTCCACATCATTCATAATTCTAGAAACCAATGCGCCAGATTTTGTATTGTCAAAAAAACTAATTGGTAATGACAATACTTTTTTCTGCACTTGTGCTCTTAATTCTGATATTAAATATTGAGCTTGAACACTTAAGATTCTTGTCAATAAAAAAGAAGTTACAGCTTGAACTAAAATTGCTAAAACAATAAATATTAATAAATTATACAATTGATTATAATCTTTATTAGGGACTATTTCATCTAATAAAACCTGACTTTTCCAAGGTATTGCCAAACTCGATAATCTACTTAAAACAATAAGTATTAAACCTATAAAAACCAATTTTCGTTTTGGCCAAATAATGGTTTTAAATGCTTTTAAAATGGATACTTTGGGTTTATTTTTATCTTGTTTAGAATCTTTAAGATGTTGCATAAGTTGGTTTAGGTATGTATTTGTTTCGTTGATAATCAATTTATATGCCATTCAAA
This sequence comes from Polaribacter sp., assembly GCA_030731625.1. GTDB lineage: Bacteria > Bacteroidota > Bacteroidia > Flavobacteriales > Flavobacteriaceae > Polaribacter. Next base: position 2,459 of record JANQTQ010000019.1, read on the forward strand.
TAAGCATGACATTATTACAAAAATTGACAGATACTGTTTTAGTATCGGAATTTAATTATTCTCACAAAAGATATATCAATTTAGCAACATTTACACAAATCACTTAAATAGAAAGCTTTATAATCCATATATTTACAAAGCATCCTTAAATTATTATAAAGTGAAAAACTCGTATCAAGTAAAAGTGAATACTACTTTCGATTTTGAAATTGATAAACAAGCTATTTTAGATCTAGATTCCTTAAAAGTTTCTGATACAGAATTTCATGTTTTACAAAACAACAAATCATATAAAGCTGAAGTTGCTGAAGCTAATTTCAATCAAAAAACATATCAAATTAAGGTAAATAACAATGCCTATACTGTCAATATTTTTAATGAGCTTGATGCGTTGATTAAAGAAATGGGATTTGAAATTGGCTTTGCAAAAAAAGTAAATGAACTAAAAGCGCCCATGCCTGGATTGATATTAGCGATTCCTATACAAGTTGGTCAAGAAGTAAAAGAAGATGATGCTCTTTTAATTTTAGAAGCTATGAAAATGGAAAACGTTTTAACCTCACCAAGAGATGGAATTATTAAATCTATTGCAATTGCAACAGGAGAAACTGTAAATAAAAATCAACTTTTAATAGAATTTGAATAATATGAAAAAACTTTTAATAGCCAATAGAGGAGAAATTGCACTTCGTATTATGCAAACTGCAAAAAAAATGGGAATAAAAACGGTTGCAATCTTTTCTACTGCGGATAGAAATGCGCCTCATGTACGTTTTGCTGATGAAGCTGTATTAATTGGTGAAGCTCCTTCTAATCAGTCTTATTTATTAGGTGACAAAATTATTGATGTTGCCAAAAAATTAGGAGTTGATGCGATTCATCCGGGTTATGGTTTTTTATCTGAAAATGCAAATTTTGCGGAAGCTTGCGAAAAAAATAACATCATTTTTATTGGTCCTAAATCGAAAGCCATTAAAATGATGGGAAGCAAACTAGCTGCAAAAGAAGCTGTAAAAGCCTATGATATTCCAATGGTTCCAGGCACAAAAGATGCAATTACAGATATTACTGAAGCAAAAATTATTGCAAAAGAAATAGGATTTCCTATCTTGATAAAAGCTTCTGCTGGTGGTGGTGGAAAAGGAATGCGTGTGGTAGAAAAAGAAGCCGAATTTGAATCGCAAATGAATAGAGCCATAAGTGAAGCTACTTCCGCTTTTGGTGATGGAGCGGTATTTATAGAAAAATACGTAAGCTCACCTCGACATATCGAAATTCAAATTATGGCAGACATGCATGGAAATGTGGTGCATCTTTTTGAACGAGAATGCAGCATTCAGCGTCGTCATCAAAAAGTAATTGAGGAAGCTCCTTCATCTGTATTAACATCAGAATTAAGAAACAAAATGGGAGAAGCTGCCATTAAAGTCGCGAAGTCTTGTGATTATATTGGCGCTGGAACTGTTGAATTTTTATTAGATGAAAATCACAATTTCTATTTCTTAGAAATGAATACCCGATTACAAGTAGAACATCCTGTTACTGAATTAATTACTAATACAGACTTGGTAGAATTACAAATCCGTGTTGCTCGTGGTGAAATACTATCAATTACTCAAGAAAGTTTAAAAATTAACGGACATGCTTTAGAATTACGTGTGTATGCAGAAGATCCTTTAAATAATTTTTTACCAAGTGTGGGTAATTTAGAAGTGTATAAAATTCCTGTTGGTAAAAATATACGTGTAGATAATGGTTTTGAAGAAGGAATGGATATTCCTATTTATTACGACCCGATGTTGTCTAAATTAATTACGTATGGAAACACAAGAGAAGAAGCGATTGAGTTAATGATTACCGCTATTCAAAATTATCAAATTGAAGGTATTCAAACCACTTTGCCTTTTGGGACTTTTGTGTGTGAACACAAAGCATTTCGTTCTGGAAATTTTGATACGCATTTTGTGAAAAAACACTATTCACCCGAAGCTTTACAAAATAAGCATCAAGAAGAAGCTAAAATTGCCGCTCTTATTGCTTTAAAGCAATATTTTGAGGATCAGAAATTAGTAAGAATAGCTGTTAAGTAAAATTTAAAAAGATAATTCGAGGTACTATTTTTTAATAACTCGTTATCAAAACATAAAAAAATCACATTCAGTTTGATGCCTTTTGCATCATTAAGAATTAAAGCACATAAAATGGAAGCCAAAATAAAAGATCTTAACGAAAAACTTGCACTCGCATATTTGGGTGGCGGACAAGAAAGAATAGACAAACAACATCAGAAGAAAAAATTAACTGCAAGAGAACGCGTTTTATATATACTAGACGAAGGTTCTTTTGAAGAAATTGGTGCTTTAGTAATTCACCGAACTACAGAATTCGGGATGGAAGAAGAAATCATTTACGGAGATGGTGTTGTAACGGGTTACGGAACGATTAATGGCAGGTTAACCTATATTTTTGCGCAAGATTTTACTGTTTTTGGTGGTTCTTTATCAGAAACACATGCTGAAAAAATCTGTAAAATAATGGATTTAGCGCTTAAAGTTGGTGCACCAATTATTGGTTTAAATGATTCTGGTGGAGCTAGAATTCAAGAAGGCGTTCGTTCTCTTGGAGGATACGCAGATATTTTTTACAAAAATGTGCAATCATCAGGAATCATTCCGCAATTATCTGCAATTATGGGACCTTGTGCAGGTGGCGCAGTATATTCTCCCGCAATGACGGATTTTACAATTATGGTAGAAAATTCTAGTTACATGTTTGTTACAGGTCCGAATGTAGTAAAAACAGTAACCAATGAAGAAGTAACTAGCGAGGAGTTAGGCGGTGCAAATACGCATGCTACCAAATCTGGCGTGGCACACATTACCGCTACAAATGATGTAACTTGTTTAGAAGATTTAAAAAAATTGCTTAGTTATTTACCTCAAAATAATAAAGAAATCCCAAAGCATTTGCCTTATCAATTACAAGAAGAAGTTAGAGAAAATCTATCGAACATTGTTCCTGGTAATGCTAATAAGTCATACGATATGCATGCGGTGATTGCTGAAATCATTGATGCAAATTCCTTTTATGAAATTCATAAAGACTTTGCAGAAAATATTATTGTAGGATTTGCAAGACTTGGAGGAAGAAGTATTGGTATTGTGGCTAATCAACCACTTATTTTAGCAGGAGTTTTAGATGTAAATAGTTCAAAAAAAGCAGCTCGATTTGTTCGTTTTTGTGATGCTTTTAATATTCCGCTTTTAGTTTTAGAGGATGTACCAGGATTTTTACCAGGAACAGATCAAGAATGGAACGGAATTATTGTAAACGGAGCAAAATTATTATATGCATTTAGTGAAGCAACTGTGCCTAGAGTCACGGTAATTACGCGAAAAGCCTATGGTGGCGCTTATGATGTAATGAACTCAAAACATATTGGTGCAGACATGAATTTTGCTTGGCCCAGTGCAGAAATCGCCGTTATGGGCGCAAAAGGTGCCGCCGAAATTATTTTTAAAAGAGAAATTAAATCCGCAGAAAATCCAGACGAAAAACTAAAAGAGAAAGAAAACGAATATGCAGCCCTTTTTGCAAATCCGTATAGTGCTGCTCAACGCGGATTTATTGATGAAGTTATTCTACCAAAAGACACTAGAATAAAGTTGATAAAAGCCTTTTCTATGCTTGAAAATAAAGAAGTAGAAAGACCAAACCGTAAGCACGGAAATATTCCTTTATAACTATTTTACAAATACAAAACAGCACCTTTTTCAGTTGAGCATCATTTTTATAAACCACAAACAATGAACACGATCGCAAAACGTATTTCTGATTTTTTAAAGGATTTCCCTCCTTTTAATATGTTGACAAAAGAGCAACTTTTAGCAATATGTTGCGCTGTAGAAATCTTACATTTAGAAAAAGACGCACATTTATTTATTTCTGGAGAACCTATAAAAAATCAATTTTATGTGGTGAAAGATGGTGCTATTGGTTTGTTTCAACAAGAAACAAATAGCTTAGTGGATGAATGCGATGAAGGCGATATCTTTGGATTACGTGCATTGATAAGAAAAGACGTTTATAAACTAAGTGCCAAAGCACTTGAAGAAAGTATTGTATATAGTTTGTCTTCTGATTTATTTGAGAATTATATTGCAACAAATACAAACGCAAGTGCTTTTTTGATGAACAGTTTTGTGTCGAATATAAATTATGCTGCAGAATCAAAAACATCAGAATTTGAGAAACCTGTAGAAAAAATACATGATTTTTTAGAAGAACAATCTGCAGACTATTCAAAAAACCCCATTCAATGTACACCTGAAACAAGCATTAAAGCTGCTGCCGTTATTATGACACATAAGCGTGTTGGCTCTATTATCATCACTGAAAACAGAAAACCTTTAGGCATTATTACAGATAAAGATTTACGAACTAAAATAGCAACAGGATTAATTTCTATTGAAGAACCAGTCACAAAAATAATGTCATCGCCAGTAATCACCTATCCAGAAAATATAACGGTTGCGGAGGCACAAATTGCAATGCTAAAATACAAAATAACCCATTTATGTATTACAAAAGACGGAACGCCAACTTCTGATTTAATAGGATTATTATCGGAACACGACATTATTGTTGTTAGAGAAAATAACGCTTCTGCTTTGGTAAAAGAGGTAAAACGAGCTAAAACACCGTCAGAATTAAAACAAATTAGACATCGCGCAACGCAACTTTTAAAAAGATATATAGAACAACAAATTCCGATGACGTTTACAACGAAGATTTTGTCTGCAATTAATGAAAGTATCACTCAAAAAATAATTGATTTAGCATTAGCAGAAATGCCTTCTAAACCACCCACAACCTTTGCTTGGTTAGCAATTGGTAGTCAAGGTCGTGAAGAACAATTACTGCTTACAGATCAAGATAATACCTTAATTTACAATAATGTAAGTAAAGACGATGATGAGAAAAATCAACACTATTTCGTATCACTTTCTAAAAAAATAAATGAAGCTTTAGAGATTGTTGGTTTTGAATTATGCCCTGCAAAAATGATGGCTAGCAACCCCGCTTGGTGCTTATCTGTTGCGCAATGGGAACAACAATTTAAAAAATGGATTAGCACTCCAGATCAAGAAAACCTAATGCTTTGTACAATTTTCTTTGATTATCAATACATTTATGGAGATAAAAATCTACTAAACACTTTGGCTGACACAATTTTTGATGCTATAGCAAATCATGATATTTTTTTAAATTTCTTAGGATTAAATGCCCTAAAAAATCCACCACCTTTAAGTTTTTTTAGACAGTTTTTACTAGAAAGAAACGGCGAACACAAAGATCAATTTGATATGAAAGCTCGCGCTATGATGCCTTTGGTAGATGCTGCTCGTTTGCTGATATTATCGAAAAATGTAAAAACAAACAGCAATACAATTATCCGTTATGAAAAACTGGCTGAATTAGAGCCACA
>JANQTQ010000020.1 GCA_030731625.1 Polaribacter sp.
TCTCCGGCTTGGTAATTAAGTGTTTTTAATTTAAAGCCTTGTTTTTCTGCCCACATTGTGTACATTCTAAACAACATTTCTACCCAATCGCAACTTTCTGTTCCTCCTGCGCCAGCAGTAATTTGTATGGTTGCAGATAAAGAATCACCTTCATCAGACAACATGTTTTTAAATTCTATATCTTCTAAAAAAGTACTTACTTTTTCAAATTGTTCTTCAATCTCAGCTTCATCAACTTCACCTTCTTTATAGAATTCATACAAAACATTTACATCTTCATTTAATGTAATTGCTTTTCTATAATCTTCTACCCATTTTTTCTTAAAACGGAGTTCTTTCATGAATTCTTCTGCAGCTTTTGGGTCGTTCCAAAAATCAGGATTCACCGTTTTTTCTTCGTCATTAGCAATCTCAATGAGTTTTTTATCAATCTCTAAATAAGATTTTAATTTCTCAATTCTGATAGCAATATCTTTAAGTTGGTCTTGTGTAATCATAAGTTGTACAAAAATAAATGAATTTTTAGGTTTTCAAGTTCTAAAACTGATAGATATTTTATAGATTTATAAAAAATAATTATCATGAAAAAATTACTTCTTTTTATATGCATTGCTTCTTTTTCATTCCATGGATTTTCTCAATTCTTTACTGAAAAAACAGGAAAAAATCTTGAAAAGGGAATTACAAAATATGAGGGTTATTTTACATTTTATTATGATGATACTTCTGATAAACTATTTCTTCAAATTGAAAAATTAGATACTGATTTTCTATATGTTAATTCATTATCCGAAGGAATTGGATCTAACGATATTGGTTTAGATCGAGGTCAATTAGGAGACGGAGTAGTAGTTCATTTTAAAAAGGCGGGGAATAAATTGATGTTAATTCAGCCTAATCAAAACTTTAGAGCCATTACCGATAATAGTGAAGAAATAAAATCTGTAAAAGAAGCATTTGCCAAATCGGTTTTACACGGTTTTATTATCAAAGAAGAAAAAAAAGGAATATATTTAGTAGATGCAACCGATTTTTTTATGAGAGATGCACATGGCGTTGCATCAACTTTAGCAAGAAATGATCAAGGAAATTATAGCTTAGATAAAAGCAAATCTGCATTTAATTTAGAAAGAACAAAAGCGTTTCCTAAAAATGTTGAGTTTGATATTATGCTTACTTTTAGCGGATCACCAAAAGGATATAATATTAGAAGTGTAACTCCAGATGCAAGTTTAGTTACTGTAAATCAGCATCATTCATTTGTAGAATTGCCAGATAATAACTACAAACCAAGAAAATTTGATACACGTTCTGGAAGTTACGGAATGTCCTATTTAGATTATGCAACGCCTGTAAATGAGTCAATTACAAAACGTTTTATTTACAGACATCGTTTAGAAAAGTTGAATCCTGAAGCTGCAATTTCTGAAGCCAAAGAACCAATAATTTATTATTTAGATAGAGGAACTCCAGAACCAATTCGCTCTGCATTATTAGATGGTGGAAGTTGGTGGAATCAAGCTTTTGAAGCAATTGGCTACAAAAATGCTTTTCAGATGAAGCTATTGCCAGAAGGCGCAGATCCTTTAGATATTCGTTATAATATGGTACAATGGGTGCATCGTTCTACGAGAGGTTGGAGTTATGGCGGAAGTATTTCTGATCCAAGAACTGGCGAAATTATTAAAGGTCATGTTAGTTTAGGAAGTTTAAGAATTCGTCAAGATTTTTTAATTGCACAAGCTTTGCAAGCGCCTTATAAAAATAATACTACGGATGATGATTTTGCTTTACAAATGGCTTTGGCAAGAATTAGACAATTATCTGCGCATGAAATTGGGCATACTTTAGGATTTGCGCACAATTTTGCTGCAAGTACTGTAAATAGAAGTTCTGTGATGGATTATCCGCATCCTAAATTTACTTTAAAAAATAATAAAATTGATTTTTCTGATGCGTATGACACAAAAATTGGTGCTTGGGATAAAGTGATTGTAGCCTATTCTTATCAAGAATTTACAGATACTAAAAATGAAGATGAACAATTGAATAAAATTTTAACGGATGCTTTTACAAGCGGATTAAAATATTTATCAGATGCGGATGCAAGATCGGAAGGAAGTGCAAGTATTTCTGCTCATTTATGGGATAATGGAGACAACATTTATGATGAATTAATCAATCTTTTAAAAATTAGAAAAACGGCAATTACTAATTTTTCTGCGGATAATATCAAATCAAACGAACCGTATTCTGTGTTAGAAGATGTATTTGTTCCGTTGTATTTTTTACATCGTTTTCAAACGGAAGCTGCGGTTAAAATTATTGGAGGTTTAGAATATAGTTATGCTGTAAAAGACGGAAATCAAACTATTGTAAAAAGAGTTTCTGGCGAAATAGAAAGAAAGGCTTTAGAAGCAGTTTTACAAACAATTAATGTTGATGAAATTGCAATTCCGAATGAAAAATTAGCGCTTTTTCCGCCAAGAGCATTGGGTTATAATAGAACACGTGAGTCTTTTAAAAGTGAGTTAGGAGTAGAGTTTGATGCATTTTCTGCCGTAGAAACTGCCAGTGAAATGACCTTGAATTTATTGTTAAATTCACAAAGAGCATCAAGATTAATTGCGCATAAAAGTTTAGATAAAACTCAATTAGGTTTAGACGAATTAATTGATGAATTGATTGATGAAACCATCAAAAAAAGTCATAAAGATTCGTATGATCAAGAATTACAAAATGTAATAAATAATCAGGTTTTAGAACAATTATTTAATTTAGCAGCAAATAAAAATCAGTATAAACAAGTTAATGCCATTGTGTTTTTTAAATTGGATGAAATAAAATCAATATTAGAAAATAAAAAATCAGAAGGAACTCAGAAAATATATGATGTAGCAATGCTAAAAATGATTGATGGATTTTTGAAAAATCCTACATCATTTAAAAAACAAAATGCACCTCAAATTCCTGATGGATCTCCAATTGGCAATTAAATAATAAACAGAGTTTCACAGAGAAAAAAATAGAGTTTCACAGAGAAAAAAACGCTGTAAAAATTCTATAAAATATTTTATTCCACAATAATTTTGCTGGTAGCATGCACAGGAATTCCATTTTCGGTAACACCTTCAATTTCTATTAAATAAGAACTTTTAGAATCAGAAGTAAAAAAAGAAATCATTGTATCTGCTGTTTTTGACGTTTTAATCGTAGGATTCCAATGTAAAGTTGTCCTAACATCTGCTTTGGTTTGTTCTTCAATTCCGTTTACATGATCTGGTGCATAAAATTCTTTAGCAGTATAAAATCCGTTTATTTTAAAATCTATAATTCCGGGTTTTCTTTTTGTGTTTTTTCTTACATATCCGCCATTATCAAGTTTTGAATACATAGAAATTACACTTCCACCACTTGTAAATCTCATCGCTTCTTGTCCTATTAATAAATCAATAAAAGAAATGTCAGTTGCCGGAATTGAGCGTAATTCTATGACATCAATTGGTATTTCATCAAACAAAATTAACGGAACAGCATTAGTTCCAAAACTTCTTACATAAACAGTGTCATTAATCATATTTATGCCAGATACGCCATATAATACATCTAAAGCAGTATTTCCATTTCCCTCATTTTGCGCGTCAAATCTTCTAAAAGTACCTCCATAAGATGTTCGAGAATCCATTTCTTCTTTTCTAATTTCTTCTTTGGATTTAATCTTTGTTTTTACAACAACTTCATTTAAAACATATTGTTGTTGCTTAAAAGAAGAGTCTAAATCTTTTAAATATTTTTGGTAATTTGTAAAAGCACTTACATTTACACTATTGTTGTTTTCTATAATATTTCTTAAAACTTTTGGGCTTTTTTTAATTTTATCTTGTACGATTAAAATTTTTCTGTCTTGCTCTTTTTTAGATTGAAAGTTGGTTGTTCTTGCTTCTAAAAGTGCGGGAATACTATCGTACAAAATATAAGGACCATAACTAAATTCTCCTTTACTATTTGAATTTTTAATTGGTTCTTGAACAATAGAATTCCCAAAAAGAGTAAATCTTGTGGGTACAGATTTTGCACCATAAGGAGATTTCATATCTAATGTTTTCCCAGAAACTGTAATTCCTTTTTCAACTTCAAATTCTAGATTTTTATCTGATTCATACAATAAATTTTGCCATGTAAATCTTCGCCAACCATTTGTCATCATTATTAAATCTAATAAATAATCACGTTTTTGAAAGGTGTCATTATTTTTATCAAAGAAATAACCAGGGTCTTTAATTTTACCTCTTACATCTGAATTTAATAAAAGCCACGTTTGAATGTTTTCTGCTTTTTTGTTTTCTGGATAAGCGTTTAAATCTCTAACACTCATTGATAAATAACTAATTGAATTTTGATTACTAGTATCTTTTACGCTTATATTTAATTCCACTTTTTTACGTCTTCCATAATAATCTTTCGCTTTTTTAATATTGATGGTAGCCACATCTTTGTTTATAAAAACCAATCTTTCAATACAAGGCTTTTTTTCTGGCGTAAATAATGTAATGTGCAAAACGCCCGTTGGTAGTTTGCTTAATGGTATTTTTAGAATTTTACTTTTTTCGGTGTCAGCTAAAGATTGATTAAAAATTAAATTCCCTCTTGTATGAATTACCAAACTTGAACCTAATAAGCCGTTTTGATAATTTGTATTTAAATTAATTAATAAATTGAGATTGTTTTTTACTGTTTTAATTACGTAACCTTCTAAAAGTGATGCTGGAAGCTCGTATTTGTAGGTGTTTTCTAAATAATTTAAAGTAGCGAAATACTTTTTACCTTTTTCTGGAATTAAAAAGAAAGTACCCAAGCCAAAATTTGTGGTGGTAAATGAGGTTACATAATTATCTTTATCATCAATGATTTCTATTGGAATTTTTTGGTCATCAAAAAGATTGTTTTTTATTTTAATAGCCACTTTATTATTCAAGTCAGTAACAAGATAACCACCTTCTGGATAAAAATGTAATTCAGGTTTTATATTGATTGCTATTTCTGTATTCGATTTTATGTGTGATTTTTCACCTTTTACATCTTCTTTTTTTGATGAAAAAATCACAATTTCTTTTTGAAAAAAGTTTTTTTCATCAAGGTTTCTCATATAGTTTGTATATCCTCTTAAAAGATATTTACCAGGGATAAATTTTTCTGAAATTGTAAAATCTCCGGCAACATTAACATTCTTCATGTACAGTTTTTTTTGAGAAATAATACTGTCATTTTCATCGATTAATTCGGCGTATAAAACCTTACTTTTAGTAGATTTTTCATGAGTACTTCCATTAAGTAGATACGCAGAAAACCAAATTTTTTCTCCTAAAGAATAATAAGGTTTGTCGGTATGGATATACACTTTTTCAGGGTAATTATTTAGAGTATAATCTTGCATTTTTCCTTGGATTAATGCTAAAAACGGATTTTCTTGAAAGCCAATAAAACTTACTAAAAAAAGTGTAAGTAGTGTAAAAATATGATGTTTTCTCATATAGATTAAAAGTATTACGATCGCTATTTTAAAAAATGTATAAAAATTTACTAATTTAAATCATTTACCTAAATGGATTTGCAATTATTTGTTTGTGATACTTAATAATTTTAATTTAAAGTAAAGTTGCTTTATATTTGTTTTACAAACTTTGATTTATGATTATAGACTTAATTTCAGATACAGTAACCAAACCAACAAAAGGAATGTTGGAAGCGATGATGCAGGCAAAAGTTGGCGATGATGTTTTTAAAAGCGATCCAACAACCAATGCATTGCAAGAAAAAGCAGCCAAAATGTTTGGAATGGAAGATGCACTTTTTTTTCCGTCAGGCACGATGGCAAATCAAACGGCTATAAAATTACATACACAACCTGGAGATAAGTTAATTTGTGATAAATATGCACATGTGTATAATTATGAAGGTGGAGGAGCGGCTTTTAACTCTGGAGTTACTTGCAAATTAATTGATGGACATCGAGGTATGTTTACTGCAGAACAATTGCAAAGTGCCGTTGCTGGCAGAAATGATATTCACGTGCCTTATTCAAGATTGGTTTGTATAGAAAATACGACAAATAAAGGTGGTGGCGCTTGTTGGGATTTTTCTGAATTAGAAAAATTACAGAAAATATCCAAAGAAAACAACTTGGCTTTTCATTTAGACGGAGCGCGTTTATTTAATGCATTAGTTGCAAAAAATGAAACTCCAGCACAATATGGACAATTATTTGATACAATTTCTATTTGTTTATCAAAAGGTTTAGGAGCACCAATTGGTTCAATTTTAGTAGGTTCTAAAGAACATATTGCAAAAGCATTAAGAATTAGAAAATTGTTTGGTGGTGCCATGAGGCAAGTTGGTTTTTTAGCAGCTGCAGGAATGTATGCTTTAGATAATCATGTAGAACGTTTAGCAGAAGATCATAAAAAAGCAAAAGAAATTGGTGCAGTTTTAGAATCGCTTTCTTATGTTACAAAAGTAGAACCAATAGAAACAAATATTGTAATTTTTTATGTTGATGATAAAGTTGGAGATATCAATTTTATCAACAAAATGAAAGAGAAAAATATTTTGTTAACACCTATGGATGAAGGTAAAATTAGAATTGTTACGCATTTAGATTATACAGACGAAATGCATTCTATTTTATTGCAGGAACTAAAAAAATTCTAAAAATAAAAACGAATTATTGGAGAAAAAGCCGAAGCATAGACACTTTTGTTTTTATCGTACAAAACATCATATCTCATACCAAAAGCAAATTTACCGCTGTTGTAAGCAGCACCAAAATATAGCGCTGGAAAATTAGTATTAATGCTTCCAAAACTATCGGTTTGTGTAGCATAAGAATATTCATATTCTCCAGAAAGTTGAATTCCTATAGTAGGAATTTGATATAAAGAAATAATGCTACCACCATACACATTGGTTGTAAAATCATTAATTTCACTATAAATATAGGTTAAACCAGCGCCTAAAGAAAAACCTTTATCAAAATCATAAATGGCACTTGGAGAAATACCAATGGTTGTTTGATTGCCAAAACCTAAAGAAAAAGCACCTCCAAAACGAACGTGATCCATAAAATTATTTTTTTGTTGAGCAACAGTTGTAAAAGACAAACTCAACAACAAAATGATGATGATTTTTTTCATAAAGAAACTTAGTTTAGATTATCTAATTGTACTAATTCTTTGTAATTTTTGTATAATTTTTTTAACAAAATACCATAAAGCAATTTATAAAATAACCAAAGAAATACCAAGATAATAATCAAAGCAATTATTTGGCCAATAATGGTAATGGTAAGTACGTGATTTACATCCATAGATAAGTTTTCTGGATTCATTGTTTTCATTAACAAATCAGAATCAGAAAACATCGTAATATTTACGATGATACTAATTAAAAACACCATAGCTAGATTGTAAACGACATATAGTTTTACAGTTTTTCGAATTCCTAGTATACTCTTAATCAAATTTTTTGTATCGTCTACAAGAGATATTTTTTTGTAATTTTTATAAAAAAAATAAAGAAAAGCAACTATGATTAAATAATGAAATACCGTAAAAATATTTATAAAGGTCATTAAATTTAAATCCTTATAAATCTTATAAAAATCTTCTGGCATTAAAAAATTTAAACCAGACCAAAGTACAAACTCTAAAAGGCCAATAATAAAAATCCATTTTACAATAGATGATGATTTTGAATGCGCTAATTTGTATATTTCTAAAGCCGAATACGTATTCGTATCTTCTGGTTGATTAGTCCAGGCTTTTTTATAGTTATCTAATAAATCCATATTTATGGGTTTAAAATATTTTTTAATTTTTCTTTTGCTCGAGTCATTTTTACTCTAGCGTTTACAGATGAAA
>JANQTQ010000021.1:0-5776 GCA_030731625.1 Polaribacter sp.
AGCTAACTTAGCTCAAGCAGGCATTTTAAACGGAAATCAAAATAGCAAAATAGCCATTGTTTGGTTAAGCTATAATGTTCATGGAAATGAAGCGTCGAGCACTGAAGCAGCAATGTTAACTATTTATGAATTGCTTACAACTAAAAAAGCTTGGTTAGAAAACACTGTAGTTATTATAGATCCGTGTATAAATCCTGATGGAAGAGATCGTTATGTAAATTGGTACAACCAAGTAAAAAGTACCCCTTTTAATATTGATTTAGACGCCAAAGAGCATCACGAACCTTGGCCAGGAGGAAGACCAAACCATTATTTATTTGATTTAAATAGAGATTGGGCTTGGGCTACACAAGTGGAAACGCAACAAAGAATTGCCGTTTACAATAAATGGATGCCGCATGTTCATGTAGATTTTCATGAACAAGACATTAATAATCCGTATTATTTTGCGCCAGCAGCAGAACCTTTTCATGAAATAATTTCTGATTGGCAACGAGATTTTCAAACACAAATTGGTAAAAATCATGCTTCCTATTTTGATAAAGAAGGTTGGTTGTATTTTACAAAAGAAAGTTTCGATTTATTATATCCAAGTTATGGCGATACCTATCCTACTTTTATGGGCGCAATTGGTATGACCTATGAACAAGCTGGTCATTCTAAAGCTGGATTGGGAGTTAAAACAGATGATAGTAGTGTGCTTACCTTAAAAGACAGAGCATTACATCACATGACAACTGGTTTATCAACCGTAGAAATTTCGTCTAAAAATGCTGAGAAATTAAATTCTGAATTTAAAAAATTCTTTAAAAATAACGATTTTGAATATAAAAGTTATGTATTAAAAAATGACAATCAGGATAAAACAGATCGTTTAAAAAAATTATTAGATACACACGAAATTAAATACGAATATGCATCTAATGGAAGTGTAAAAGGTTATAATTACACTACGCAAAATGAAGATAAAATGTCTATTTCTGATGGTGATTTAGTTGTTCACACGAATCAACCAAAAGGAAAAATGGTAAAAGTTTTGTTTGAGCCAAAAGCAAAATTAGTAGATTCTTTAACGTACGATATTACTGCTTGGTCAATTCCTTATGCACATGGTTTTAATGCAATAGCTTCTAAAAGTGTTGTAAACTCTACTCAAAACACATCAACAAAAAAAACAATAAATACTATTGATAAAAATGCATACGCTTATATTTCTAAATGGAATAGTATTGAAGATGCTGCTTTTTTAGGGGATTTATTACAACACAATATAACTCCGCGTTTTGCTGGAAAACCTTTTTCTTTAGAAGGAAAAGAGTATGAAAGAGGTTCTTTAATTATTTTAAGAAAAGATAATAGATCTGCTGATTTTGATAAAAATCTAATTGAAATCGCTAATGATCATCTAAGAACAATTCAAGCTGTTGCCACAGGATTTGTAGATTCTGGGTTAGATTTTGGATCATATACCGTAAAACCAATTAATAAACAAAAGATCGCTTTACTCTCTGGAAAAGTAACATCTTCGTTAAATTTTGGAGAAATTTGGCACTTTTTTGAAACCGAACTAAAATACCCAATTACAAATTTAAATTCAGATTATTTTAGTGGTGTAAATCTATCTTCTTATGATGTTTTAATAATTCCTGAAGGATATTATAGTAGTTTTTTAAATAAAAAAAATATAGACAAATTAAATTCTTTTGTAAGTTCTGGAGGCACATTAGTTGCGCTGGGTAATGCTGTAGATGCTTTTGCTGGTAAAAAAGGATTTGCATTAAAACATAAAGAAGTTAAAAAAGATACTACTACATTTAATTTAACTCCGTTTGCAGATTTAGAAAGAAAAGGTGTAAAAGATTTGATTACAGGTGCCATTTTTAAAAGCAAAATAGATGTAACGCATCCTTTAGCTTTTGGGTATCAAAATGATTATTATTCATTAAAATTAAGCGGTGATTCTTACCATTATTTAGTGGATGGTTTTAATGTTGGATATTTTGATAAAAACACCAAAAACGTTTCTGGTTATGCTGGTAGTGAAGCTGTAAAAAATATTCCAGAATCTTTATTGTTTGGAGAAGAGCAAAAAGGAAAAGGAAGTATTGTTTATATGGTTGACAACATTTTACTAAGATCTTTTTGGAATAATGGAAAGCTATTTTTAGCAAATGCTGTTTTCTTATTAAATTCTGATACACTAAAATAAAGGATATACTTTACTTATCATAAACACAAAATCCGTTGAAAATTTCAACGGATTTTGTGTTTTTAGACTTTTCATGATCATTAATCATTAGAATCAGATTTTTAAAAACACTAATTTGATACAGTATATTTTTGTTAATGTTGTAAATGAAACCTTGTTATTTTTAAATAGTTTTATAAAAGACAGTAAATTTTTAATATTAAATTAAATCTACTTGTAAATTGGTTTGAATCAAGTCTTGGTTCTTGGCTGTTTTAGCGGAGCTGCCTTGTGTCTTTTAATAAGTAAACAAGAAATGAAAGCAAATGCTAAAAGCCAGTAAAAAAGCTGCGTTAGGGATTGAAATGGCATCCTTTTTATGCTTATTTTATTACACTTGTAAAGCATTTATATATTCTAAAATCTATTTTAAAAAACTACAAATAATATTAATAGTGCACAAAAAGATACAATGTAAAGCCCGACCTTTAGGGAACGCCCAAATTATGATACTAATTATATTCCATAAAAAAGCCGATACAAAATTGTATCGGCTTTCAAATATTTAAAGAAAAACTTAAAGAAAATTATTTTTTCTTTTTAGCTTTAGCTTCCATTTGTGCTTTTAAGTCTGCAAGACCTCCAATATCACCAAAAGTAGTTTTTTCTGCTTCTGCTGCTTTTTTAACTGCTGCTTTCACATTTCTTTTCTCTTGTTCTTTAAATAAAGATGTATGAGAAACTACTACTCTTCTGTATTCTTTAGAGAATTCTAAAACGATAAAGTTTACTTTATCACCTTTTTCTAAAGTAGTACCGTCTTCTTTTTCTAAGAATCTTGATGGTGCAAAACCTTCTACTTTATCAGTAAAAGTTACAACTGCTCCTTTATCATTCTTTTCTTTAACAGTACCTTCGTGTGTAGATCCAATTGCGTAGGTATCTTCATGAACATCCCAAGGATTATCTTTAGTTTGTTTATGACCTAAGTTTAATTTTCTGTTTTCTACATCTAATTCTAATACTTGAACTTCTAATTGATCACCAACAGTTACAAAATCTGATGGATGTTTAATTTTCTTAGTCCAAGATAAATCAGAGATATAAACTAAACCGTCAATACCTTCTTCTAATTCTACGAATACACCAAAGTTAGTATAGTTTCTTACAGTACCTGTATGAGTTGAACCAACTGGGAATTTAGACGTAATATCTGTCCAAGGATCTGGATGTAATTGTTTGATACCTAAAGACATTTTACGGTCTTCTCTATCTAAAGTTAAAATTTCTGCTTCAACTTTATCACCAACTTTTACGAAATCTTGTGCAGAACGTAAGTGAGTTGACCAAGACATTTCAGAAACGTGAATTAACCCTTCTACTCCTTGTTCTACTTCTACAAACGCACCATAATCAGCTAAAACAACAACTTCACCAGTTACTTTATCTCCAATTTTTAAATCAGAATTTAAAGCTTCCCAAGGATGAGCGTTTAATTGTTTTAATCCTAATTGTATTCTAGATTTGTTATCATCAAAGTCTAAAATTACAACGTTTAATTTTTGATCTAATTCAACAACCTCATTTGGATGATTGATTCTAGACCAAGATAAATCAGTAATATGTATCAATCCATCAACACCACCTAAATCAACAAAGACACCATAAGAAGTAATGTTTTTAACAACACCTTCTAATACTTGTCCTTTTTCTAATTGACCAATAATTTCTTTTTTCTGTAATTCAATATCAGCTTCAATAAGTGCTTTATGAGATACAACAACGTTTTTAAATTCATGGTTGATTTTAACAACTTTGAATTCCATTGTTTTCTCTACATATTGATCGTAATCTCTAATTGGCTTCACGTCAATTTGAGATCCTGGTAAGAATGCTTCGATTCCGAAAACATCTACAATCATACCACCTCTTGTTCTACATTTAACGAAACCGTTAACAACTTCACCTGTTTCATGTGCGTTATTAACACGTTCCCACGCTTTGATTACTCTTGCTTTTTTGTGAGATAATACTAATTGACCAGAAGAATCTTCTCTTTTATCAACTAATACTTCCACAACATCACCAACAGCTAAACCTTGGTTGTAACGAAACTCGTTTAAAGAAATAACTCCTTCAGATTTAGAGTTAATATCAATAATTGCATCTCTTTCTGTAATTCTAATTACAGTTCCTTCAATTACATCACGTTCGTTAACAAAACCTACAGTACCAACTAAGGCAGTTTCGAATTGTTTTAATTTTTCTTCATCAACAGCTTCAATACCTTGTTCGTATTTGTGCCAGTTAAAATCAGCTAAAAATTGTTGTGGATCTACAGCAGGAACCGCTGTTTCTTGTACTTCTGCAGCAACTACTTGCTCTTCAGTGTTTTGTGTTTCTTCAGACATTTCTGAAAATAAATTTTGTATCCTGTTGTTTTTCAGATTATTAACGATAAAACACCAAGAGTTGTTTTTATATATATTTTATATAGTTCCTTTTATAAATCTGTTCTCGTAAAAAGGAGTGCAAATTTACTAAAATCATTTGATTATAAGCAAATTATAATTAGTTAATTTTTATTTTTATTCTTGATAATCAAAAAACTACCTTTGCATTTTTAAAAACCTTTTTGGTTGATATTAATGTAGATGGATAAAAAAACAAAAGAGTTAGTAGATAAAGGTATAATGCTGCCATTAATGGAAGAATTTTATACAATTCAAGGTGAAGGTTCTCATACAGGAACCGCTGCTTATTTTATTAGAGTTGGCGGTTGTGATGTGGGTTGCCATTGGTGCGATGTTAAAGAAAGTTGGAATGCAGATTTGCACCCACCAACTTTAGCAGATACCATTGTTAATAATGTAACCAAACATGCTAATACTGTTGTGATCACTGGTGGCGAACCGCTAATGTGGCCGATGGATTATATTACAGAATTACTTCAGAAAAACAACATAAGAACGCATATAGAAACTTCAGGAGCGTATTCTTTTTCCGGAAAATGGGATTGGTTTTGTTTATCTCCAAAGAAAACAAAACTGCCTTTAGAGGAGTGTTATCCAGAAGCTGATGAATTAAAAATGATTATTCATAATCTTTCAGACTTTGATTTTGCAGAACAAGAAGCTGCTAAAGTTGGAGAAAAATGTCAACTTTTTTTACAGCCAGAATGGAGTAAAAAAGAAAAAATGACTCCTTTAATTGTAGATTATGTAATGAAAAATCCTAAATGGAAAATATCATTACAAACCCACAAATATTTAAATATCCCTTAAATTAAGACTTGAGTTTTGCAATTTTATCTAGAACCAAGCCCAAGATATAATGAAATTGTTCTTCTTTTTTCATTTCAGAATTATCGATTTCTATGGCATCTTTTGCCTTGATTAAAGGAGATGTTTTTCTCGTAGTATCTAACTCATCGCGCATGACAACATTTTCTAACACTTCTTCGAATGATACTTCTTCATTTTTGTCTGTCATTTCTTTAAACCTTCTTTCGGCACGAACTTCGGGCTTCGCACTTAAAAATAATTTTATTTCTGCGTCAGGAAAAACAACCGAGCCTATGTCTCTCCC
>JANQTQ010000021.1:5786-7888 GCA_030731625.1 Polaribacter sp.
GAAGCTATTTCCTGCTTTCCACTATATCTTTTTATGCTGAGAAAATCAGCATAAAAAGGATGTCGTTCCAATCAGGGCTAAGTCTATTTTCTAACTTTTAGATTTTATAGAAGTTTTCTGTCAACCAAGGCACAAATTCTCTCAAATTGTTCATCAATTCCCATATCAGAATTATCAAATTCAATAGCATCTTTTGCCATGATTAAAGGAGAATCTTCTCTAGTTGAATCGATTCTATCTCGTTCTTGAACATTAAAAAGAATTTCTTCAAAACTTACCATATCTCCTCTATCAATCAATTCTTTATAGCGTCTTGTTGCTCTTTTATCTGCAGAAGCAGTCATAAATAATTTTAATTCTGCATCAGGAAAAACAACGGTTCCAATATCTCTTCCATCCATTACAAGACCACCATTAATTCCCATCAATTGTTGTTCTGCAACTAATTTTCTTCTTACTTCAGAAATCGCTGCAACTTTACTAACCAATTGAGAAACAGCCAAAGTTCTAATTTCTTTTTCAACATTTATGTTATTCAGAAACATTTCTGCAAAACCTAAAATCTTATTAAATTTAAAAGTTAACTTTATATCATTTAATTTTAAAATAAGCGATTCTTCTTTTAAAACTGTTTTACTAACTAACTTATTTTTCATAGCAAAATAAGTAACTGCTCTATACATTGCACCAGTATCAACATAAATATAATTATATTTTTTTGCTAATAATTTTGCAATCGTACTTTTTCCTGTGGATGAAAATCCGTCTATAGCAATCGTAATTTTTCTTTTCATTTATCTGTTATTTAAATCAAATTGTAAACTAAAAGTACTAGCATTTGCTGCTGAGTGAAATTTAGAATAGGCATAATTAAACTTTAAATTATTCATTTTTATACCAAAACCAACGGAAACTCCTCCAAAGGTTCTAATATTTTGTAATTTTAATTCAGCCGCTCTTCTAAAATTATAACCTACTCTTAAATTAATGGAACTTTCAGGAAATAATTCTGCACCAATAACAAAATGTCTTAGAGAGTTACCAACAAAACCAATTTCTTCGGTGGTAATATTTCCTTCTAAATCGGTAGTTTGTTCAGAGGGATTTGCGACAGATATATTCCATTTCTGAAGATTATCAAGCGTAAAATACCATTTTAACGGAACGTATTCTAATTGATAAGAACCACCTAAAGCAACTTTTAAAGGTAAGCTTTCTGTTGTACCATTAAAAGTTTTCATTTGAGTACCAACATTTCTCGCTACAATTGTAAAAGAATAAGACTTATATGGACTGTAATATAAGATTGCAAAATCTGCTGCAACACCAAAAGAAGTATAATTACTAATATTAGAATTTATTAATTTTATATTTGTTCCTAAATATAAATTCGTCCATGGTAGATTTGAAGCATATCCAACGGATATAGCCAAATCATTAGCACTAAAGTTTCCAGTTTCATTTCCTAGTTCATCAGCACCTATTAAAGTACCATAATTAAGGTATTTTATACTACCATGAATCGTTCCAAATCTTCTTGAAATTAACCGTGCAAAAGACAAAGAACCAATATTAATTCCAGATAAGTAACTAGAATAATTAGCCGAAATCTGATTATCCATGTCATCATTAATCACTGATGGATTCCAAATTGGTTGATTTACATCATCAATTAAAGTTAAAACTTCACCACCCAAAGCAACTTGTCTTGCAGAAGAAGATAAATTTAAAAACTGATATACATTTTCTCCTCCAACTTGAGCTTGTAAGCTTAAAGAAGATAAAAAAAGCATCAAAATTAAATAGTAAAACTTCATTTTATAACAAATAAACAAAAGATATAAACTAAAACGAAATTAAACTAGATTATTATATAAAAAAAGGTATTTCTAAACTAATTTCATTAAAATAGCAACTATAGGTTACAATAAAAATTTAACAAATAAAGTAACTTTATAACAAATAAAAATTTAAGTATCCAAATTAATTTTCAATTACCATTCCGCTTCGATATTTAAGTAACATCCAATACTTTTGATCGTGGCCTCCAAACTTTTATTCATAAAAAAACCTCATATCGTTAAGATATGAGGTTTAGGATC
>JANQTQ010000022.1 GCA_030731625.1 Polaribacter sp.
AAGGATATTTTCAATACTATCTTAGGTGTTGAGATAAATGAGGCATATTTTATCGGAGCAAGTTTTGTAATAAAAGAAAGCGCTACTGGCGAAGCACACAACTCACCAATTGTGTGAAATAAATAGGCTAAAACTAACCAAATCATTGCAGATTTTTCTGCAACTTCATCACCACTCATTATTACTTCTGAGGCTGCTTTACTCATAAAGAAAAAACCAAAAGCCATAATAATTACGCCAATAGCCATTTTAAATAATGACGAAGATTCTTTCCCTTTATTTTTCCATTTATGCCAGAAACTACCTATTGCAGTTCCAAAAACGATAATAAAAAAAGCATTTATCGATTGAAAAACTGCTGCTGGAATTTCATTACCAATTAGAGGCAATGAAAAAGGTAAAATTCTATCTGTTTTTTGTTCTGTGTATAAACTCATTAAACCCCCAGCTTGTTCAAAAGCACCCCAAAAAACAATAATAATAAGAAAGGATAAAAACATAACTAACATTCTGTCTTTCTCAATTTTATTAAGAGGTTTATTTAATAAGTCTTTGTCTGGTGAATCTGCGCTTCCAATAAAATCACCTACCTTACCTAAATATTTTAGGCCATACATATAAACAATTTGTCCAACTGCCATTCCAATCCCGGCTAAACCAAAACCATAATGCCAGCCATATTTTGCAGCAACGGCGCCAACAACCAAAGCGCCTAAAAATGCGCCTAAATTAATTCCTATATAAAAAACATAAAACCCCTTATCTCTTCTTTCATCACCTTTTTTATATAAGCCTCCAACCATTGTAGAAATATTTGGTTTTAAGAGACCAACTCCAATCACAATAAAAATAAGTCCTGTAAAAAATGCCCATTGTGCATCTACGGCTAAAATTCCATGACCAATACAAAGTAAAATACCGCCTAACATAACAGCTTTTTTCTGTCCTATAAATTTATCTGCAATCCAACCACCAGGAATTGAGGTTATGTATACGAACATGGTATAAGTTCCATAAAAAGAAAGAGTTTCTCCATTGGTCCAGCCAAACCCAGATTGAGGGTCTCCTAAAACTATAGGTGCAGCAAGATACAGTGTTAGAATAGCACGCATTCCATAATAAGAAAAGCGCTCCCACATTTCTACGAAAAATAACACGTATAATCCTACAGGATGCCCAAATAGTTCTTTTTGATGTGGTAATTTAGCAGTATTGCTCATATATTTATTATTTTATTTATTATTTTATTTATTATTTAAATTTTCGTCGATAAAGTTAGTCATTTTTGTGTACAAATTTAATCGCGTGTTTTTCCCTTCTCTAATGGCGTGCGTTCTGTCTGGAAATAGAAACATATCAAATTTTTTATTAGCTTCTATTAAAGAATTTATCATTCTATATGAGTTTTGTACATGTACATTGTCGTCACCAGTTCCGTGAATTAATAAATAGTTACCTTTTAATTTATCTGCATAATTTATTGGCGAATTGTCGTCATAACCACTTGCGTTTTCTTGTGGAGTTTGCATATAGCGTTCTGTATACACAGAATCGTAAAAACGCCAAGAAGTTACTGGTGCCACGGCAATAGCGGTTTTAAAAATGTCGCGACCTTTTAAAATACAATTTGTACTCATAAATCCTCCAAAAGACCAACCCCAAATTCCTATATTTTTTTTATCGATATACGGAAGTTCTGCTAATTTTTTTGCGGTAGCAATTTGATCTTCTACTTCATATTTCCCTAATTCCTTTTGCGTATTTTTCTTAAATGCTGCACCTTTAAAACCAGTTCCTCGTCCGTCTACACAAACAATGATCATTCCTTTTTGAGCTAACATTTGATGCCAATAATCTTTATCAATATTCCATTTATTAGCAACTTGTTGAGAGCCAGGTCCAGAATATTGAAACATCAACATGGGATATTTCTTATTCTCATCAAAATTAACAGGCTTTAGCATCCACATATTTAGGCTATTTCCATTTATGCTAATTGTAGAAAACTCTTTTGTACTCATTTTGTACGTAGCTATTTTTTCTTTTAAAGCAGCGTTGTCTTTAATTACTTTGATCATTTCTCCTTCAGCAGAGTACAAAGAATACATTGGCGGATTTTCTGCGGATGAAAATGTATTGATAAAGTAGTTTAGATTTTTGCTGAAATCGGCAGTATTTTCTCCGTCATTATTACTTAGCAACTTTTTATTTTCTCCGTCTAAACCAATAGAATACACGCCTCTATTTGTAGAGCCATTTTCTACAGATTGATAATAAATTGTGTTTTTAGCTTCGTTAAAACCATAATATTTGGTTACTTCCCAATTTCCTTTAGTAATTTGATTGATGAGTTTTCCGCCGAAATCATAGTGATACATATGGTTAAATCCGTCTTTTTCGCTTGTCCAAATAAAGCTGTTATCATTTAAAAAAGTAAGATTATCGGTAATATCTACATACGCGGCATCTGTTTCTTCTAATAACAAAGTAGCGCTGCTTTTTAACGCCAAAACTTTATGAAGTTTTAAATTATTTTGATGGCGATTTAAGGTTGTTGCAACAAGAATATTTGCATCATTTGTCCATTTAATTCTTGGAATGTATTCATAATCTCCCAAAGCAATGTGCTTGCTATTTTTAGTAGGAATATTATACATATGTAACGTTACAATTGCATTTTTTTCGCCAGCTTTTGGGTATTTAAAAACTTGTTGTTTTGGATACAATTCAGTGCCAACAATATCCATAGAAAAAGTAGGAACATCGGTTTCGTCAAAACGTAAAAAAGCTAAATATTCACTGTTTTTACTCCATTCAAAAGCTCTTACAAAACCAAATTCTTCTTCGTACACCCAATCTGTAATTCCGTTGATTATCTTATTTTTTTCACCATCATTTGTAACTTGAATGATGCTGTTTTTTTGAATGTCTTTTATAAAAATATTATTATCTTTTGCGTACGCAATTTTTTGATTATCAGGAGAAAAAACTGGTTCTTGAATATTATTACCAATTAAAGATAATTTTTTTGTAGCAATATCATACGCATAAAAAGTACCTTTATAGGAGTGTCTGTAAATTTTTTCAAAATCGGTTCCTAAAATCAGTTTCGTTTCATCATTATTAAAGCTGTAAGAAGAAAAACTTTTTAAACCCTCTAAATCTTTACTGCTAACTATCGTTTCTACTTTTTCCAACGTTTTGTAACTATAAGTATCTACTGTAGTTTCTTTTGTTTCTTCGTCTATGTTTAATATTGCATAAAAATCGCCATTCATAGAGTTTAAAGTATTCATACTTTCTGATGTAAATGTGCCATCCCAAATACTTTCTAGGGTAATTTTTTTAGTTCCTGATGTCAAATTTGAAGATTTTTTTGAAGTTTGGTTGCAGCCAATAAAAAATGATATAATCGTTAAAATGAATAGTTTCTTCATTTGATACTTTGTATTTGATAAAAGTTTGCCAAGTTTACGTAAAAATTCACAAAAAATAGCTTAAAAATAGGATTCTATTGCAGGGTATGTAAAATTAATGCTTTTATTTTTAACATTAAATACTTGTAGTTAATTTTTAAAGCAAAAAAAATATAGATAAATGAATAATTTATCGAGATTTAGCAATAGGTTGTTTATGTTCTTATTACTTTTCGTCTGATTCTCCAACAATCAAAGGAGTTTTACCGTCTGTGATAATTATTTTTGCATTTTGAGATCTCGCCAATTCTCTAAAAGCTTCAATTGCTTTTATTTTGATAATTCCGCTTGTTAAACCTTCTGCAATAATAAGTTGAGCATCTCTTTCTCCTTTAGCATTTATAATTTTTCTTTCTGCTTCTAACGTTTCTTGGTCTAAAAGAAATTTCATTCTCATTGCATCTTGTTCTGCTTGCAGTTTTCTTTCTATAGAGTTTGCTAAACCATTAGGTAATTGAATCGTTTTCATTAATACAGCAATAAGTTCTACACCATTTGCTTGTTTTTGAATATTGATCATCATTTTATCTAAAATTTCGCTTTCAATTTTTGCTCTCATTCCAGAGTGCATATCTTTTGCAAAAAATTGAGCACAAACATCCGAAGCTGCAGATCTAAATACACTTGTAATTACAGATTCATAATCTTGACCTAAATTTTCAAGAACAGAAGCTACTTTGTTGGCTTCTAATCTATATAGGATAGATATTTCAGAATTTACGCTCAAACCTTCTTTACTTGGCAAACTTAAAATCAGTTTTATGTTGCTCGTTTTTGTAGATTCTTTGATGACTCTACTTATTAAAGGATTGTAAACGATGGTTCCCTGTGTTTTAACTTCATCAGAAAATTTTCCTAACGTTTGTTTAATACCTACTTCTCCGGGTCTAATTACAGCACAGCTTGAAAAAAAACCGACAATTAAAATTAATATACCAAAATTTTTCATATCTAAATATTTTATGTTTATGTTACACACAAATTTAATAGTAATACTTTTATTATTGCGATTTTGTAAATCAATTTTTCTTATTAAATAATTGCTAAATATTATCATTTAGTTTTAGTGTGTTAATTTTTATTAAAATCGTAGAAATATGATATTGAATTTCTTTTTTTTTGTTAAAATATAATCAATTCGATAATTAAATATTTTTATTTAATTTGATTAAAAAGACTTCTTTAAATATGTTTAGGGTTTATAATAGAATCACTTATCTTTGTTTTTCATAATTTATTGTTTATAAATGAGTAAAATTATAGCCGGATTTTCAAAGTTTACCAAAGAAGAAAAAATTGATTGGTTAACTAAAAATTACTTTCACAATCAAACAGAAACTGTAAATATTATTAAACAATATTGGAATATTGATACTGATTTACAAGGACTTCATGATGATTTTATAGAAAATACAATTTCTAATTTTTACATGCCTTATGGTGTTGCACCAAACTTTATAATCAATGATCGTGAATATGTAATTCCGATGGTTGTTGAGGAAAGTTCTGTAGTTGCAGCAGCTTCTTTGGTTGGGAAATTTTGGAGTACTAGAGGCGGATTTAAAACGAAAGTAATTGGCACTACAAAAATTGGTCAAGTTCACTTTATGTATGCTGGTGATAAACAAGATTTAGAAAGCTATTTTAATCAGCATAAAACAGAACTTTTTGCAGCCACAGCTTCCATCACCAAAAATATGGAAAAACGTGGTGGCGGAATTTTATCAATTAATTTGGTTGATAAAACAGCTAAACTTGAAAACTATTATCAATTGCATATCACTTTTGAAACGAAAGATTCAATGGGTGCAAACTTTATCAATTCTTGTTTAGAAGCGATTGCTAAAAAGTTTGAAAATGAGGATATAGAAATTGTAATGAGTATTCTTTCTAATTACGTTCCAGAGTGTTTAGTGAGAGCAGAAGTAAGTTGTAATATTGAGGAATTAGGTGGCGAAAATTCACAGAAATTTGCAGAGAAATTCTACCAAGCAGTAAAAATAGCAGAAATAGAACCTTACAGAGCGGTAACTCATAATAAAGGAATTATGAACGGAATTGATGCTGTTGTTTTAGCAACTGGTAACGATTTTAGAGCAATAGAAGCGGGCGCACATGCGTATGCGTCAAGATCAGGGCAATATTCTAGTTTGTCTCATTGTTCTATTGATGATGGAATTTTTAAATTTTGGATAGAAATTCCGTTAGCTTTAGGAACTGTTGGTGGTTTAACAGCTTTACATCCAATGGCGAAACTTTCTTTAGAAATGTTGCAAAAACCATCCGCAAGAACTTTAATGCAAATTATAGCAGCGGCAGGTTTAGCACAAAATTTTGCAGCTTTAAGAGCTTTAACAACCAAAGGAATTCAGCATGGACACATGAAAATGCATTTGCAAAATATTCTAAATCAGTTTGAAGCAAATGAAGAAGAAAAAGAAATCATTACCGCCTATTTTGAGAAAAGAACGGTTTCTCATTCTGCTGTTGTAGAAAAATTAAATTCCTTAAGAAAGCCTAAAATTAATTGGATTAATTTCTTAGATGAAAATATAGTAAGAACTTATTTATCAAAATTAACTCTTAATTCTAAGCCAGATTTTGGTTTGATGAATGCACAACAAATGATTGAACATTTAAGTGCAGTAACTCAAATAGCCAATGGAAATTGGGTTGTAAATACCTTTGTTTCTGATGAAAAAACAGCTCGTAGAAAACCATTTTTAAATACAGAAAACGAATTGCAAACAGGTTTTAAAGCATCTTTTTTAGCGGAAGAACCAAATGAATTAAAATTCAGTTCTATAGCAGAAGCTATTGATGATTTAATAAAACAAGTAGCAATTTTTGTAAAAGTTTTTTCTGATGATAAAAACAGAACAGTAGTTCATCCATTTTTTGGAGAGCTAGATTTTGAGGATTGGCAAAAGTTTCAAGTAAAACATTTTACACATCATTTTAAACAATTCGGATTGGTATAATGAATTTTTACTCAAACGGAAAATTGTTGTTAACAGGAGAATATCTAGTTTTAGATGGCGCAAAATCTTTGGCTGTTCCTACAAAATTTGGGCAAGATTTAATTGTTGATAAAATTGCAACACCTCAATTAATTTGGGGTAGTTTTACACATTCTGGAGAATGTTGGTTTGAAGCTGTTTTCGATTTGCCAAAACTTCGTTTAGTAAGTTGTACATTTAATTCTGATAAAGAAGGAAGTGGAGAAATTATTGCAGAAACCTTATTAGAAATATTAGAAGAAGCAAGAAGTTTAAATCCGGGTTTTTTAAATTCAGAACAAGGGTTTTTAGTGAAAACAAATCTTACCTTTCCAAGAAATTGGGGTTTAGGAACTTCATCAACCTTAATAAATTCTATTGCAAGTTGGGCAAAAGTAGATGCTTTTAAATTATTATGGAATTCCTTTAAAGGAAGTGGTTATGATATTGCGTGTGCGCAAAATGATCGTCCTATTTTTTATCAAATAGAAAATAAAAAACCAATTGTAGAGCGAGTAGCATTCAATCCAAGTTTTAAAGAAAATTTGTTTTTTGTCCATTTAAATCAGAAACAAGATTCAAAAGAAGGAATTGCAAAGTTTAGAGAAAGTGATATTAATTTTGATAAAGAAATAAAAAGGATTTCAGTTATTTCTGATGAATTTATATCAGCAAAATCA
This sequence comes from Polaribacter sp., assembly GCA_030731625.1. GTDB lineage: Bacteria > Bacteroidota > Bacteroidia > Flavobacteriales > Flavobacteriaceae > Polaribacter. Next base: position 7,156 of record JANQTQ010000022.1, read on the forward strand.
ATTATTGATTTTGAGAAGTTAATAATTGAACATGAACAAATTATCAGTTCAATTATCAAATTAAAACCCGTAAAAGAAAAATTATTTCCAGATTATTTTGGAGCAATAAAAAGTTTAGGAGCTTGGGGAGGAGATTTTGTGTTAGTAACAGGAAATGAATCTACACCAAGTTATTTTAAAAATAAAGGGTTTGAAACTGTCTTGAATTATAATCAAATGGTCAAGCCCACCTTAATCCTCCCAAAGGGAGGAAACTAGAACGTAAAAAACATGCAAGAAAAACATACAGATAAAGAGAACAATGAATTTTCCCCTTTGGGGAATAAAAAGGGGCTTCAAATAATAATTATTGGTGGCGGTGCAGCAGGATATTTTACAGCAATAAATGCGAAAGAAAATAATCCTGATTTAGACATTACAATTCTTGAAAAAGGAAATGACGTTTTACAAAAAGTAAAAATTTCTGGAGGCGGGAGATGTAATGTAACACATGCATGTTTTGAGCCAAAAGAATTAGTTAAATTTTATCCAAGAGGAGAAAAAGAATTACTAGGACCTTTTCATCAATTTATGACAGGAGACACTTTTGAATGGTTCGAAAATAGAGGAGTTCCTTTAAAAATTGAAGATGATAATCGAGTTTTTCCAGAAGCAAATACAAGTCAGGCTATTATAGATTGTTTTCAAAATGCTGTTGATAACTTAGGGATTAAAGTGTTGACAAACTGTGG
>JANQTQ010000023.1:0-1198 GCA_030731625.1 Polaribacter sp.
GAACGTGCGCAAATGTTAAAATATCATATTCAAACGTCTGGGCGCTCTTTACACGCGCAAGAAATCGATTTTAATGACATTAGAACTACGCTACAAGCCTTATATGCAATTAACGATAATTGTAATTCTTTACATACCAATGCGTACGATGAAGCCATTACAACGCCAACCGAAGAATCTGTAAGAAGAGCAATGGCTATTCAACTGATAATCAACAAAGAACTTGGTTTATCAAAAAATGAAAACCCGATTCAGGGTGCGTTTATTATTGAAGAATTAACAGATTTAGTTGAAGCTGCAGTTTTAGAAGAATTTGATAGAATTACAGAACGTGGTGGCGTTTTAGGCGCGATGGAAACCATGTATCAGCGTTCTAAAATTCAGGAAGAAAGTTTGTATTATGAAACTTTAAAACACAATGGTGCGTTCCCAATTATTGGTGTCAATACTTTTTTAAGCTCTAAAGGATCGCCAACTATGCAACCTGCAGAAATTATTAGAGCAACGGAAGAAGAGAAACAATATCAAATAAAAACGAAGGAATTATTAAATAAAGCAAATCCGAAGAAAGTTGCAGCACAAATTGCAATTTTACAGGAAGCAGCCATACAGAATGAAAATTTATTTGATAAATTAATGGAAGCGACGAAAGTTTGTTCTTTAGGGCAAATTACAGAAGCACTATTTAAGGTTGGCGGACAATATAGAAGGAATATGTAGAAGGCAATGCCTTCAGATAATTTAAAAATCCACACAAAATTTGTGTGGATTTTTATTTAAAAGCTACTTAAATTATGCTAATTTTTCTCTAGATATTTTCAAATTATTCTCTTTACTAGCCTTTCTTCCTTTTAAAAAGAACAGAATAAAAGCAATCATTACAATGCCTAAATAAATTGAGAAACCTCCAATTTTACTACTCAATGTTTCCACCAAATCTTTATAATCTACCAAATTATAAATTTTGATAATCCGTAAAGCAAAGCCTATATTTAATAAGTAAAAACCGATCTTAAAAAGTTTATTTGTTGCCATCGCAATTTCTTCTTTTTGATGAAAAATATCTAACATAAAAATCTTGCTATTTTTAAATAAATGTTGAGATACCAATGTTGTTAATCCAATACTGATTGGTAAATAAATGATGTACGCAATTAACTCTAATGAAGTGTTCATAATTATTGATTTTAGTATTAAT
>JANQTQ010000023.1:1298-7873 GCA_030731625.1 Polaribacter sp.
TTTAAAATGTTTGTGAATTAAATACACGGTGTAAATATTGATAAAATGTAGCAAGGCTATAATCAATAAAATAAAACTTAATCTGTTACTGATTTCCAGAATTATCTCAACTGAATTCTCAATTTCTCTCATGGAATGTAAACTCCAAATTGCCAAACCAAGGTTTAGTAAATAGTAGGCGATTCTTAGTAATTTATTAATGCCGTTTCCAAAATTTATATCATCAGGAAAATAATTTAAAATGTATACTTTTCCGTTTTTGTAACACCAATTTCCAACTAGAATTACAATAGAACTTGACAGTAAAATATAGAGTATGTAGGTGATTTGATTCATGATTCTTTCTTTATAGATTCTAAAATATAAGTCCAGAAAATTGAAAGCAGAATTGGAACTGCAACTACTAAAAACAGAAAAAGAGACTTTAAATTACTACCACTATAATTTTCTGCGATAAGAAAGCTTAACAGAAAATAAAATAATACCATTATTATATACGTAACTATTTCTTTTACTTTTCTGCTTCCTACTTTTTTAATAAAAAATAACGTTACTAAAAAGGAAGCTATTTGATAAATTCCTAACACAAAAGCTATATACATCGAAAACATAAAAATATCATTTTCAAATATTGATGCTAGCAAGGTTATCAAAAAAGGAATCATTATAATTCTGTTGATCCATGACATTATTGAGATCGTTGTTTTCATAATTTTAATTTTTATAACTTTCAGAAATATTTGAAAGTTTAATTGCAAATTTTTTTACTTTTTAACCATTTTTGTAAAGTTGGATAAAAGCCAATGTTCATCCGCTTTTATAGCTTTATCTAAAATAGTATTTACGGTTGTGGTTACTTTAGATAAATCTCCTAAAACCTTTTTAAAATCTTTCGCTTCATCCGAATCGTCATCAACTTTTTGTAAATCTTCTAATACTTTTAAAACAGGTTCAATTTCTCTTTTCTTACGCTCTTTTGTAATTTGTTTAAACAATTCCCAAATGTCTTTATCCGCCACAAAAAACTCTTTACGTTCTCCTACTACAAATTCTTTTCTTACAATTCCCCAATCGATTAAAGCGCGCACATTCATGTTTACATTTCCACGAGAAATTTGTAAAGCATCCATAATATCCTCTGCAGACAACGGTTTTGTAGAAACTAATAATAACGCATGCACTTGCGCCATTGTTTTATTAATTCCCCAAGAAGTTGCTAAACTTCCCCAAGTCTGAATGTATTTATTTTTTGCTTCATCTAATTTCATACGTCAAATGTACAACAATTTTCTAAACTTTCAATAATTATTGAAATATAAATAATATTTTTATTTCTGATGGATTTCTTACCTTTAAAAGAAAATAAAACAACATGAATATATTAGGAATTGGCTCTAGAATTAATCATCCTGAATTTGGCTTAGGCGTTGTTACCAACGTAACCAGCAAACATTATTGGGTAACTTTTATAGAAAACGGATTAGAAACCATCGATATTGACAGCGATTTTGAAGTGATTGAAGCCGTTGAAGATGAGGTTGATAGTGTGAGTTTTTACGATATTGAAAAATCACTTAAAACCATTTTACAAAAATGGAGCGATGTTACAGAAATTTCTCCTATTGCAGATCGATGGAAAAACGGAACTTTAATTTTAAGACCTGCTGATTCTAATTTAGCGGATAAAGAAATACCTATTGATACTTTTTTTCATAAAATAGTAATGGTTAGAGACCGAATTAGAGTCATGGAACAAAAGATAAATGCTAGTAAAACTTTAGACGATCAAGATAAAATTGATTTACAGCAATACATTACAAGAATCTACGGAAGTTTAACCACTTTTAACGTGCTTTTTAAAGTAAAATCTGATTATTTTGTGGGAGAAAAATCTAAATAATGCATCTTTTTGAGTTGATTATTGTCTATTGTAAAAACAAAAATGGGCAATCAGCTTTTAAAAATAGCATTTCATCAAGAATTAAAACTAGGGAAAATCGCTCTAAAAGAAAATGATTTTAAAACCTCTTTTTATCATTTTGAAAATGCACATGTTCTCGGTCAAAAACAGCTCATCTTGCATACGATTAGTCATTATTGGATGTTAGTTCTTGGGATACAATCAAAAAATAGCAAAGAAATAATTGGTCAAGTTGTAAGAATAATCGCTTCTCTCCTATTCACATGTATTTGGGTTCCGAAAGGAAATACGGGTGGTTCAAACATTTCGCCCATCAAAAAAATGCCCATTAGAAAAGAATTAAAAAAATACTTTTAGTTTGATGCATCTTTTTTGATAATTTAATGTCTATTAAGTGAACATTAAAAATAATATCATGAAAAACACGAATTGTACTTGTACTTGTGAAGGTTGTAAAACCGGAGATTGTAAAAATTGTACTTGTGAAAATTGTACTTGCAATCATTGTAATTGTTAAAAATTTTGTCACCTTGAGCGCAGTCGAAAAGTTTTATAGTTCTCGACTGCGCTCGAACTGACAATTAAATTATCATCAAATGACAACACATCAAGTTTGGACATCCTACTCTGAAGATTTAAAAAGATTTATCATCAGCAAAGTAAAAAACGCTGCGATTGCTGACGATATTTTGCAAGATACTTTTATCAAAATTCACACAAAATTGCATACATTAAATGATGTTACAAAACTAAAACCGTGGTGTTTTACAGTGGCAAGAAATTCAATTCTTGATTATTGGAAAGCTACCCATCAAACTTTTGAAATTGCCAATTTTGAAGCAGAATCTGAAATAGTAGAAAACTCACATACAGAACAAGATTGCTTAAAAGGAATCTTAAAAACCTTACCCAAAAAATACAGAGATCCTTTATTTTTATCAGATATCAAAGGAATCAAACAACAAGAAGTTGCCAATCAATTGCAGCAACCTTTATCAACAACAAAATCTCAAATTCAGCGTGCACGAAAACTAATTGCACAAGGTTTTATGGATTGCTGCGGATTTGTAATCAACAAAGAAGGCAACCTGGTTGGCGAAATTCAGGATAAAGAAGATTGTAAAGTTTGCAAGTAGTTTTACTTAAAAAATTTAATTAACTTAGCTGAATTCACAAATCATAAAAAGTTTAGCAAAATGGCAGCACTTAAAAAAGAAGACATTAGTCAAGAAGTATTTGATTTATATGACGATTACGCACATAATAAAATAGATAGAAAAACTTTTCTTAAAAAACTATCTTTATATGCTGTTGGTGCAATTACGTTGCCCGCTTTATTAAGCTTTATTTCTCCTAATTATGTAGACACCATTTTGGTTCCGTCTAATGATCCGAGGTTAATATCAGAAACGATCAGTTACGATTCTCCAAAAGGTGGACTTAAAATGAAAGGTTTATTATCTATCTTAAAAGATACTACCGAAAAAGTACCAGGAGTTATTGTTGTTCATGAAAACAGAGGTTTAAATCCGTATATAGAAGATGTTAATAGACGTGTTGCTCTAGAAGGTTTTATTTCGTTAGCGCCAGATGCCTTATCGCCTTTAGGCGGATATCCTGGAAATGACGACGACGGAAGAGAAATGCAGAAAAAAAGAAGTCAGACTGAAATGCTTGAAGATTTTATTGCTGCGTATCACTATTTAAAATCTCACAAAGATTGTAACGGAAAAGTAGCTGTTGTTGGTTTTTGTTTTGGTGGATGGATTTCTAATATGATGGCGGTAAGATTGCCAGATTTAGCAGGTGCTGTTCCTTATTACGGAAGACAACCAGAACAAGAAGATGCTGCACAAATTAAAGCGCCTTTATTATTACAATATGCCGATTTAGACAAAAGAGTAAATGAAGGATGGCCAGCATTTGAAACCATTTTAAAAGAAAATGAGATTGAGCATGAAGCTTATTTTTATCCTGATGTAAATCACGGTTTTCATAACAATACTACTCCAAGATATGATGAAGCAGCAGCAAATTTATCTTGGGAAAGAACACTTGCTTTTTTTAATAAACATTTAAAAGGATAATTTAAGTACTTTTATCCTCTAAATTTTTAAAGTGAAAAAGCAACCCCTTATCAGTAAAGAATTAGACGATTTTTACAACAAAGCTTCCGAAGAAACTCGCCTTGAAAAAGGAATGGGTATTTTTGAATTTGAACGTATTAAAGAACTTATAGAACTGCATATTACGAACCCAAAAGCAACCATTATTGATGTTGGTGGCGGAACAGGAAAATATGCTGAATGGTTGGCAAAAAAAGGACACGCTGTGCATTTAGTTGAACCTGTTTTAAAACATATAAAACTAGCAGAAAAAAGAGCCAATAAATTACAAAATCCGTTTTCTGTTGCTATTGGTGAAGCTAAAACCTTGCCTTTTAAAAATGAATCTGCCGATTTGGTTATTTTACACGGACCTTTATATCATCTTCAAAAAAGAGAAGATAGAGTTGCTGCTATTTTAGAAGCTAAAAGAGTGCTAAAAAAAGGCGGAATTATTTTAGGTTTTGCAATTAATGCAACGGCTTCAACGGTGGTTGGTTTGATGAACGGAATGCTTCATGCAAACTCATTTTTTGATATGTGCAAAGAAGAATTAACATCAGGAATTCATAATGCACCCAAAGATTTTCCTTTTTTGCTAGCGGATGCTTTTTACCACAAACCGGTAGGATTAAAAGCAGAGTTTTTAGAGCAAAACCTCCACTTTGTAAATCTTTTTGCTGTGGAAGGAATGATTTGGTTAGACAATGAATATTTTGCAAATATGTTGGATAAAAGAAAATCGAAAACTCTAAAAGCCTTGCAAACTCTTACTCAGAATGATGAATATTTGTTGCCTTTTAGTCCACATATGATGATTGCAGTTCAAAAATAGTGGAAAACGTAAAAACCAAAAAAAACTATTGGAATGTTTGCTCAACCTGCAAAGGAACTGGCCAAAAGAGGAAGAGCGTCCGTAAAAACATACGATTAGAATATCAAAAGAAATTAGCATTCTTTGAACAATCAGATGGTAAAATAACTGCTCCAATCAAACCTAAAGGAATTTTACAAACGTGTGCGAATTGTAACGGAACAGGTATTCTTCAATCTGATTCTAAACCTATTGTAGATAATGAAAAATATCCACATATTGCCATTATTGGTGGCGGAATTGGCGGAGTAGCTTTGGCTGTGGCTTGTTTACATCGCGGAATTCCGTTTACCTTGTATGAACGAGATAACAATTTTGATGCTCGATCTCAAGGTTACGGACTTACCTTACAACAAGCCAGTAAAGCGATGGCTAGTTTAGGAATTCTCTCTTTGGACAAAGGAATCACCTCAACTAAACACGTGGTTCATACTACTGATGGAACTATTATTGGTGAATGGGGAATTAGAAAATGGGGAAGATCAGACACAAAAACATCAGCAAAACACACAAATATTCACATTGCAAGACAATCTTTGCGTTTGGCTTTATTAGAACAACTTGAAGGAAATGAATCCGTAAAATGGGGACATCAATTATTGAGTTTTGAAGAATCAGAAGGAAAAGAAATTTCGCTAAAATTTCAAGTAAAAGATAATATCATAAACAAAAAAGCAGACCTTGTTGTTGGTGCAGATGGAATTAGAAGTACTGTAAGAAAATTATTAATTGGTCATGAAAAAACCCCTTTACGTTACCTCGACTGTATTGTAATATTAGGAATTTGTCCTTTAAAAAACCTTACAAATATCGAAAGTCCACTTTTAGATTCAGAAACCGTTTTTCAAACTGCAAATGGCAATGAACGTATTTACATGATGCCTTTCGATGCCGATTCTATTATGTGGCAACTTAGTTTTCCGTTATCAGAAAAAAAAGCGATCGCTTTGCATACTTTAGGCGCAAAAGCACTAAAAAAAGAAGCTTGTAAAAGAACACAATGGCACAACCCAATTCCGCAAATTGTAGCAGCCACAAATGAAACAGAAATTTCTGGCTATCCTGTATACGACAGAGAATTACTAAAACCTGAATTACTAGAAAAGGGAACTAGAGTTACTACACTAATCGGAGATGCAGCGCATCCCATGAGTCCGTTTAAAGGTCAAGGCGCAAATCAAGCTTTATTAGACGCTTTGTTATTAGCTCGAGAAATAGCAAAAGGATGTAAGTCAAAATCAAAATGGAAAGAAATTGGAATCAGAAAAAGTGTATTAACTAAGTTTGAGGCAGAAATGTTAGAACGAAGTGCTTCTAAAGTAAAAGGGTCTGCTGAAGCTGCAAAATTATTACACTCAGAAATGGTGCTTAAAGAAGGAAATGGCCCGAGAGGGAAACATAGAAGATAATAAAAAAACACCCTCTTTTTACTGAATCAAACAGTAAAAAAAGGATGCTTTAAGGATTTGATAATTAACGATTGCTTAAAACTATCTTCTAGTTTTTTTAGTAACACTTCTGCTCACTTTCTTTTTACGTCTATTAAAAGGTACAGCATCATCAAAAGTGTTTTTAGCTTCTTTGGCATTTTTATTCTTTTTCCAAGAATTATTTTCTGGTAATAAAACGTTTAACAAATCTTGTCTTCCAACCTTGTTTAAAGTGTTTCTAATCC
>JANQTQ010000024.1 GCA_030731625.1 Polaribacter sp.
ACTTTGCGCTCAATCAATTTGTTTGCCAAAGCTCGTAACATTTTTGGTGGTGCAGCTTCATCTACAAAATGAAAACCTGTAATTCCTGTTTCTGATATTATTTTTTCAATTTTATCAACCAAATCATCCGCAGTTGTATTTTGATAATTACTGATATAATCTAGGTTTACATCACAAAAAGAACATTTTTTCCAATAACAACCGTGAGAAATGGTGAGTTTATTCCATTTTCCATCAGACCACATTCTGTGCATCGGATTCATGACATCTAAAAAAGACAAATATTTTTCTGTAGGCAACCCAACATAACTTGGCGCTGGTAAATTTTTATGATGAAAAATAGTATTTGGTAATTTATTCTGATAAACAACTGTATTTTTTTTACAGATATAGGTTCTTTCTAATTGCTCCTCGCCTATTTTTCCGTCTAAAAATTCGGTGATTCTTAATAATGGGCCTTCTCCGTCATCCAACGTAATAAAATCTACAAAATTAAAAATTCTAATATCAGACAAACGTCTTAATTCGGTGTTGCAATAACCACCACCAAAACCAATTTTAATGTTTGGATAATTTTGTTTTATAAACTGCGCACATCGCAACGCAGAAAATAAATTTCCAGGAAACGGAATTGTAAAACAAACTAAATCAACGTTTTCTTGTTGCAATTTTTCATCCAACAAATACAACATTTCGTCTTCTATCAGTGTAGTTTCAAATTCTAAACATTCGTCTAATTCGTCAAAACTAGAAGCGGCTCTTGCAATTTGTTCTGCATAGCGTGTAAATGAGAAAAACTCGTCGACATTGGCGTTTATAAAATCGCCCAACTCTTCTACAAACAAAGTGGCAATGTGTTTGGCTTTGTCTAAAATGCCTAATTTCCCAAACTCGGTTGATAAATCTTGCGCTAATTTTATACGTCTGTGACCGTGAGGTAAAAAATCTTTGTGTACAATTTGATACGCTGCCGTAACTTCTTGCACACGCAAATAATTCATTACAGCATCTACTTTATTGATGTATTCTTCTTTTTGTTTCCAAACCAACGGCAACTCTTTATTGCCCAACATTGCTGCTTGTTTAAAAATTGCATCTATAAACTCTTTGGTAAAAACCGCCGTAAACAACTCGATACTTAAATCCATTTGCTCGGTTTTTACATTTTTAGAATCTAAAAAACCTTTTAGATACGCAGTTGCAGGATACGCAGTATTTAACTGTGTAAAAGGCGGAGTTATTAAAAGCGTGCTGATAGCCATAAATTGTACATAAATAAAGTGCGAAGATACTATCTGATTTTGAAAAAGAAGATGAAATTGTGTTTGGTTTTTTTGGAGGATTTTAATTGTAGATTTTTTTGCTGATAAATTGTTTAATAATGAGTGTTTAAACTTATATATTTTCTGATTTAAAAAGTATAAATTCGTTGGCTAAAATTATAATATAATAAACGTTATAATTAGAAAAACAAAAAAGATATTCCTCTTGCCAATAGAAATAAAAACCCCAAGAATACAATGTTACAAATGCATGCGATCTTCGAGTACCTGTATTTGCAAATA
>JANQTQ010000025.1:0-23446 GCA_030731625.1 Polaribacter sp.
AGGTTTATGGATGAACACAAACTAACACATATTTTCCATTTATTTTTTCAAACTCAAAATCTAATGAGTAACCTGTTTTAAATCGTGTCCATAATTTGTAACCGCTGTTATTATTGTTTTTTGTAATTCTATAATCTAAATCTTTATAATCAATTTTATTATTTAATTTAATTAAATAATTTAAATCAGTTTTATATTTGGTTACACTTTTCATTTTGTTTTCATTAATCAATAATTTAGTTTTTGTATAACTTTTATCATTTACTGTTTCAAAAATTTCTAAAAAAGTATTGAAAACAATAGTTTCATCTGACTGTTGACTGAAACTGTTAACTGAAAAAACAAAAAATGCGAAAAAAATAACTTTACTCATAACTTTTATATTTAATATTAATAATTTTTATTTTATTACCATTGTTTACCATCTTTTGACCAATCTAAAGTAGAATCTCCAGTTTGTCCATTTGCTGATTGTTCACAATATACTTCCTCATCATCTCCATATGGAAATCCAATAAAAGCATTTGAAAACCTCATGTTTTTATCATAACCAAAAGAGCTTCTAGCATCTTCTAATGTATTAGGAAGTTCGTCTCCATCTAGATCTCCCCCACTTCCTTGTAAAGGCCAAATTCCATTAACTTGATTCAGATCAACTATTCTATGAGTTCCTTCATGCACAAGTGATGCAGCAAGGACATCTATACCATTTCTGTTAACAGCAAAAGGAATATTATAAACTTCATTACCAACAGCGTCATTAAAAATACTATATGTAGGTGAGATATAATTCCCATTATATTCTGCAAATCGTCCAGGAGACGCACCAGCATATATACAATTTTTTCCCGCTAACTGTGCCTTTACAGGGCTATTATGCACATCTTCTATCCAATAATAAAACCAATTTGGAAGAGTACCTCTTGTACTAGGGTTATTAGTTCCATCCCTATGAAAAAACACTTTTATGTCTTTTTTAAATTTAAATACTCCATTATAGTACATTTTTATTTCTTTTTTTCCAAATCCATCATTTTGATCTGGTAAATTAGTGAATGTAATCTTGGATTCAAATTTCGTGCCAACTCAAGTTGTAGTACTTGAAGCTATGTTAACAGTTGCAGTTGAATTCCCAACTGCATCAATAGAAAAAGTGACCTTAGAAATAAGATTAGATAATAAATTTAAATCTGCTTCTCCAGTTAATTCACCAATTATTTTAATTTTTAACTCTCCAACACTAGCGTTTGAAAATGTATGTTTTGTTACATTAACACCAGATCCATCTCTTGTTTCAAGAATTTTAAAAGAACAATTACTTCGTAACAAAGTATCGTTATCAGCACAATCCTCACCTTTAGAAACACCTTCTCTCCAACCATTTCCTGGGCTTTGGTATTGTACTCTTGGTGAAGAACCCTTTGCGTGATAACCATCATTATCTACGTCTAAAAACCAATTTTTAACATTACTCATTGCTTCGTTAATTGTATTTTGTCTCTGCTCTAATATTCTATTAACTTGTTCTATAGCCTCTTGCCTATCTTCTCTTGCAACCCATAAGTAATAGAATGGCCCATACATATCATAATAAGGGTCAAAAACTGTGCGAGTACCTCCTTTGTTATTTATAGTATAATTTCTGATGTTTTCTGCTGTAGCTTGATCTAATTTTTGAAAAGCTGCAAACTGTGACAAATGCTGAGGAAAAACATAGGGCAATTGTGTATATTTCTTAAACTCTTCATAATTTAAAAAAACTTGCATTAAATTTAGCCTATCCCAATCTCCAAAACTATTATAATATTCATTTTTTAACCTTAGTAGCTCCTTTTTATAATCAGAATCATTTGAAATAGTTAATAACTTATTATATATAAGATAGTTATTATGATTATTATAATGATTAGCACCAAAAGCTTTAATTTGATTATTCCAGAGTTCGTTTAATAAGTTTACATCTTTAATATCTTTTAGGGTAACACCATTAATATTAATAAATGGATAAACGGGATTATTGATATTACCAGATAAAATTTCATTTTTTCTTATCTGTAATAATGCTAAATTTTTAATATTTAAAGATTTCTTATTACTACCATCAGATAATAATTTACCATATTCATTTTTAAGACTAATAGAATTTTTAAAAATGTTGTTTTCTTCTGTTCTTAGAAAAATATCGTTTTTAGCTTCTTCAATATTTGAGTGTTTTGTACCATATTTATTATTTATTAAATCTTTAATAATATTAAATTGGTTTTCATACCATTGATTTACACCATCTAATTTTGCTTGTTCTATTGCTGCAGCGTTACTAAATGCAGTACCGAAAGTATTAATACTCCAACCATTACTCCAATTAAAATCTAAATTCTCTGCATTATTACAACAAGTATTAGTTGTCCCACTTTTAGAATATACAACATCATTAAAATCATCAGACAACATGAATTCATTTAAAAAAATATCCTTTTTTTGACCATAACTTACAATTTGTATACTTACAAAAAGTAGGGTTACAATATATTTATTTAACTTCATAGCTTTATTTTTTAATAATTAATCTAGTTTTTTTCAGATTATCAACAACCACAGTTACCAAATACATCCCTTTATCAAAATTACTACCGTCTACAAAATAGTTATGTTTTCCTTTTTTTTGATCATTACCTTTTGCAACTATCGTATTTTTTGTGCCGTTTACATTTGTAATTCTAACTTCCACAAAACTTGTTTTTTCTAATGTGTAGGAGATTATTAAATCGCTTTCAAAAGGATTAGGATACAATTTTATAAAACTTTCTTCTTGGTCAGCTAATGCATCCAACAATTCATCAGTAAGCTCTTCATTACTATTTGCAAAAGTTTCAATTTTCTTTAAAACTAACTTTAAAGGTGCTCCTATTTCATTAAAATTTGGTATAAAGCTTTCCAAACTTCCAATTAAATATTTTTGACCATTAAAATTTTTGATAACAAAATCGCTTGACAACAATTCATATTCTATTTCACTTGGAATTCTTTCATCAAAACTAGTATGCGGTAATTTTATTTGTGCTTCTTCAAAATAGATAGTGGTATCAATTTGAAATACATCCCCAGTAATTGCTTGGTCTTCTTGAGTTATTTTATATCTTAAAATTGAGTCTACAGAATCATTTTCAAATTCAATTTGAATCATATTTTTTTGTTCAATGAATTTACCAGACCAATCGTACTTCAATAAAGTACCTTTCCATTTTCCTAACAAATCACCTTCTAAAACTTCAATTTTACCAGTTGTTACGCTTGAGCCTTCTGCTACATGTTCAGATTCATTACTATAAGAATCATCCACTTCATTTGAACTAGTATTAGCAGAAACAACATTTGCAAAATTAACACCTCAAAATTCAATAGCTTTTGACATTTTTTTAGAAAATCATCCGTTTTTTTCTACATAAAAAAAATAATCGTTATTTCAGCTGCTATTTTTTCTGTTTTATTAGAATCTCAACATAGTTTTAACGTCATTTTTCTTATTTTAGAGACCTAAATAAAAACCATTTTATGAAAAAACTACTACTCTTTTCATTATTATTATCTTTTACATTTCCAAAAGAAATAATAGCTCAAAAGAAAAAATCAAAAAAAAACGAAACAGAAGAAACTGCATCAAAACCAGAAAAAAGTAAAACTCCAAAATACACTGATTTTGTGACCTCAAAAACCAAAACTGATGATGGCGTTTTTAAAGTTCATGAAACGAACGACAAGTTTATGTATGAAATTCCTAAATCTTTTTTAGGAAAAGAAATGTTGTTGGTTACTAGACTAAAAGAATTGCCTGCAGGTTTAGGTGGTGGTTATGTAAATGCGGGTTCAAAAATAAATACACAAGTAATTGTTTGGGAACAATTTAAAAACAAAATCCTTTTAAAAGTAAAATCATACAACGCTATTGCCAATGATTCTTTGCCAATTTACAAATCTGTAGTGGCAAATAATTTAGAACCCGTTATTTATGCATTTGATATTAAAACACAAAACATAGATTCTACAGCGGTTTTAGTAGATGTATCTGACTTCTTTTCTACGGATGTAAAAGCAATTTCTGGTTTGCCAGATTCATTTAGAAAAACGTATAAAGTAAAAAGATTAGATCCTTCTAGAAGTTTTATCAACAGTATAAAAAGTTACCCAAAAAACATTGAAGTGGTACAAGATTTTACTTTTGATGCAGATGAACCACCAAGTAACGCATCAACAAACACGATTACTTTGCGCATCAATCAATCGATGTTTTTATTACCAGAAGATAAAATGATGCCTAGAATTTACGATAAAAGAGTTGGATATTTTTCATTAGGAAATGTAGATTATAGTTCAGAAGCTTTAAAAGCAGATGATAAAAGATACATTAAACGCTGGCGTTTAGAACCAAAAGATTTGGCAGCTTATAACCGAGGAGAATTGGTAGAACCCATAAAACCAATTGTGTATTATTTAGATCCGGCAACGCCAGATAAATTAAAAAAATACATAAAACAAGGGGTTGATGATTGGCAAAAAGTTTTTGAAACTGCTGGTTTTAAAAATGCAATTATGGCAAAATATGCGCCAACACAAGAAGAAGATCCAGAATTTAGTATGGAAGATGTCCGGTATTCGTCAATAAGGTATGTGGCAAGCACCACCAGAAATGCAACAGGACCAAGTGTTTCTGATCCAAGAACTGGAGAAATTATTGAAAGTGATATCATTTGGTATCACAATCATTTACGTTCTTACAGAAATCGTTATTTATTAGAAACCGGAGCAGCAAATCCATCCGCAAGAACTTTAGATACGCCTGCAGAAGAAATTGGAGAAATGATGCGTATGGTAATTTCTCATGAAGTGGGTCATGCATTGGGCTTACCTCATAATATGGCCGCGAGTTATGCGTATCCTGTAGATTCTTTGCGTTCTGGAAGTTTTACGCAAAAAATGGGAATCGCAGCAACGATTATGGATTATGCACGTTATAATTATGTAGCGCAACCTGGCGATAAAGACGTCCGTTTTATTCGTCAATTAGGGCCTTACGATCATTATTCTATTAACTGGGGATATCGTAAAATTCCAAATGTAAAAAATCCGGAACAAGAAATTAAAACCTTAGATTCTTGGATTGAAGAAAAAGAAGACAATCCTATTTATAGATTTGGTGGCGAACGTTTTGATCCTTCTGCACAAACTGAAGGAATTGGTAATGACCAAGTAAAAGCATCGACATACGGAATTAATAATCTTAAAATTGTTGCTAAAAACCTACAAAACTGGACCTCAAATCAAACCAATAATTATGCTGATTTGTCTGAATTATATGGTGAGCTTTTAAGTGTTTGGAGCAGATATGCTGGTCATGTTGCTGGCAATATTGGTGGGGTTTATGAGTATCATAAAAAGCCAAATCAAAAAGGAAATATGTACATTCCTGTTTCTAAAAACAAACAAGTAGAATCTATAAAATGGTTACACAAAAACGCGTTTGAAACCCAAGATTGGTTATTGGATAAAAATATTTTAGCAAACTCTAAAGAAGATGGCTATATAGATGTAATGTCTAATTTACAAAGCAGACAATTAAATTCGATTTTAAATACAACTACTTTAAAAAGAATGATGGATGCAGAAGTTCTTCAAGATGATTTTTATGCAATTTCTGATATGATCAAAGAGCTAAGAAATGGTATTTTTAAAGAATTAACTCAAGGGAGAAATACAGATATTTTTAGGCGAAACCTACAAAAATCCTATCTTACTAGATTAGGATATTTACTAAATGATAAAGAATCTAAAAACACAGATATTAGTTCTGTAATTAGGTATGAATTTGATGCATTAAACTTTCAATTATCAATAGGAAAAAACAGCAATGTAAATAGCATTACTAAATACCATTATAGAGATTGTTTAAAAATTATAAACGAAATTTTAAATCCAAAAAAATAAATTAATTTCTTACTAAATTATTCCCTATTGCACATTGTAAACAGCGTTTCTTTGTGCAATAGTTGTTTTTAAGTTCTAATAAAGCCTGACTTTCTAACGCATTTTTAGAGTTGATTTTTAATGCTAAAAATTGATCAATGATACTATTTTTTTCTGATGAAATTTGCCTAATTAATCGCAGAATTTCTTCTTCATCAACCGATCCTCTACTTTGTAAATAGAGAAATTTTAAAGGAATTATCGTATTTATCAACAGTAAATCTACAAATGATTTTGTTAGTTTTTTTGCTGATTTTTTAGATTCACTTCCAAAAGTATAATGCGTTTTCCAAAACTCTTGAATATCAAAAGAAAACAACTTGTAAAAATCTTCTTTTTTGTTGATATCCATCAATTTTGAAAATAAATTTTGATGGGTAAAAATTAAGGAAGCTAACTGAGCAATTCTTATTGTTGGAAAATTTTGAGGTCGCATTCTAAAAAACTGAAAATTATTTTTAGTAATAGATTTCAAACCATACTTGTGTTTTAAATAATTGTACTCAATTTTTAATTTTGCATGATACTCATTTTCTAACTCATCTTCTAAAAAACCTGCTTGCCCAAAAAACAAAGCCGTTAAATTCTGTACATCAAAACGTTCTTTTCTAACAACCACAAAATCAAGAGATTTAGCTAATTGTAAAAAAGCATCTCCGTTTACTTTTAATCCAAAATTCTTGGCTAATAATTGAAACAAAACTGCCTCAAAATCATAATTTGTTTGCTTTAAAATTTCTTTGATAAAAACCGATTTCTGCTCTAATCGCTCAAAAAACAAACGTTCCAACCAATTGTCTATTAGAAATCCCTCTACATTTTTAAGTTGATTTCCACAAGGAATCCAACTTTGTTTACTATATATCAACCTATTATAGTTTGATAATAATTTATCATCCACAAAATTCTTGATTTCAAAAGTTGGTAATGGTTGGTTGTTTTTCATAAAAACAGCTGCATCATGTTCCCAAACAACATGTAAAATTACGGCATCAAAATTTGTATCTTCTTCATGATTGTGTAAATACCAATCAGAAGATTTTACATGCATTTCTACATTTCCTACCCAAAGTTGATCATCAATTTTTAGTTGAGAATTTAAAAAATCGGGTCCAGCATTTTTATTATGAATCCCCGATTTTAAAACACTTATTTGCTGATTATCCGAAGTAAACAAAGCTGTTTTCGTAAATAATTTATATTGCCATATATAATATAAAAATTCTTCTGTCATGCTTTTTTGTTAAAGTTACAAAAAAATTTATTTCCTTATAAATTTTAACAATGCAAATAGAAATTTTCATTTTTAAGATTCATTTATTTTTGCAATCTAAATGTAACAAATGGATACTATAAAAAGTTTACAGTGGCGTTATGCTGTTAAAAATTTTGATAAAGAAAAAACACTTTCTACAACACAAATAGAGATTTTAAAAAATGCATTTAACTTAACAGCAACTTCTTATGGTCTGCAGCCCATAAAATTAGTAGTTGTACAAAATAAAGGCATCCAAAAAGAATTGCTTGCACATTCATGGAAACAACCGCAAGTTGTTGACGCCTCGCATCTTTTGGTTATTTGTATACCAAAAAAATATACTACACAAGAAGTTACAAATTATTTTAAACTTGTAACAGAAATTAGAAATACGCCAGACTCAGTTTTAAATCCTTTTAAAGAGTTTTTAACCAATGAAATCGGCAAAAAAACGCAAGAAGAATTATTTATATGGAACAAAAATCAAGCCTATTTAGCACTTGGTAATCTACTAACTGTTTGTGCTTTAGAAAAAATAGATTCTTGTCCTATGGAAGGTTTTATTCCTGAAAAATATGATGAAATTTTAAATTTAGATTCACACAATTTAACGTCTATACTTGTTTTACCAGTGGGCTTTAGAGCAGAAAACGACTATATGAAAGACTTAAAAAAAGTACGAAAAAATATAGCTGATGTAATTATTGAAATTAATTAATCATCCATTAAAATTTAACGAACCTTCTTTTACAGAAGGTTTTTTTTTGGCTTTAAAAACCGTACTTTTGAGGTCCTAATTAAAGAAAAAAAACATGAGTCAAGATATTAGAAACATAGAACCAAAAACAGTTTGGAATCATTTTGCAGATTTAAATGCTGTTCCTCGTCCTTCAAAAAAAGAAGAGAGAATAATTCAATTTATGGTTGATTTTGGTAAAAAACTAAATCTTGAAACTGTTGTTGATAAAGTTGGTAACGTTATCATTAAAAAGCCTGCAACTTCTGGAATGGAAAACAGAAAAACAGTGGTAATGCAAGGTCATATTGATATGGTTCATCAAAAAAATGCAGACACTATTTTTGATTTTGATACAGAAGGAATTAAAATGTATGTAGATGGCGATTGGGTTAAAGCAAAAGGAACCACTTTAGGCGCAGACAATGGTTTGGGAGTTGCTGCAATTATGGCTGTTTTGTCATCCAAAGAAATTGAGCATCCAACAATCGAAGCGTTATTTACTATTGATGAAGAAACAGGAATGACTGGCGCAATGGGACTAGAAGGAGGCGTTTTAGAAGGCGAAATCTTATTAAATCTGGACACCGAAGAAGATGATGAAATTGGAATGGGTTGTGCTGGTGGCGTTGATGTTACTGCAACAAGAACGTATTTAGAAGAGGAAACTCCAGAAAACACAACTGCTTTTTCTATAACCGTAAAAGGTTTAAATGGCGGTCATTCTGGTATGGATATTATAAAAGGCTTAGGAAATGCAAACAAAATTATGAATCGTATTTTGTTTGATGGTTTTGCTAATTTTGGTTTACGAATATCTGAAATAAATGGTGGTAGTTTGCGTAATGCAATTCCTAGAGAAAGTGTTGCTACGATTGTTGTTGACACCATTTCTAAAGAACCTTTTTTGTTTGAAACAACTGAACTTATTAACAATATAAAAGAAGAGTTTTCAACATTAGAAACGAACTTATCCATAGAAATTAAAGAAGTTCCATCACCTAAAAAAGTAATGGATTTAGGTGTACAAGAAGGATTTACAAAAGCAATTTACGCTGCCTTAAATGGCGTTTATAGAATGAGTCCGGATGTTGAAGGCTTAGTGGAAACATCTAACAATGTTGCTAGAGTTATCGTAAAAGATGGCGCAATAAAAATTGGTTGTTTAACACGTTCATCATCAGAAACTAATAAATGGGATTTAGCAAACTCGTTACGTGCTTGTTTTGAATTGGCTGGTTTTGAGGTTGAATTCTCAGGAACATATCCGGGTTGGTTACCAAATGTAAATTCAGAAATTTTAAAACTTGCAACTACCATTTATTCAGATTTATTTAAAGAAAAACCAAATGTAGCAGCTTGTCATGCAGGATTAGAATGTGGAATTTTAGGTACTAATTATCCAAAAATGGACATGGTTTCTTTTGGACCAAATATTAAAGGAGCGCATTCTCCAGATGAAAGAGCGCAAATTTCATCAACACAAAAATTTTGGAAATTTTTACTCGAGGTACTTAAAAACACTCCTGTAAAAAAATAATTAACTGTAAAAAGCTTGTTTTTAAAGCCTATATGTTTTAATTCTTAAAAATTGTTTAAAAGAAGAATCCTAAATAATACAACATGTTAATTATCAGTGTTTTAAAAAATTATATTTTTGTTAACATCTTTCAGTTTATGAAAGGATAATAAATTGTAATTTTACATCTTAATAATATCGTTTTTTAATGGGGAAAATTATTGCAATAGCAAATCAAAAAGGTGGGGTAGGTAAAACTACAACAAGCATAAATTTAGCAGCATCTTTAGGCGTTTTAGAAAAAAAAGTTTTATTAATTGATGCTGATCCTCAAGCAAATGCTTCTTCTGGTTTAGGTATTGATGTAGATGCTGTAGAACAAGGAACATACCAAGTATTAGAGCACACTGCTTCTGCTAAAGATGTAATTGTAAAAACAACATCTCCTAATGTAGACCTTATTCCTGCTCATATAGACTTAGTTGCTATAGAAATTGAATTGGTAGACAAGCAAGATAGAGAGTACATGCTAAAAAGAGCTTTAGAGGAAGTTAAAGATGATTACGATTATATTTTAATAGATTGTGCACCATCTTTAGGTTTGATAACCTTAAACTCTTTGGTTGCTGCAGATGCTGTTATCATCCCTATTCAATGTGAATATTTTGCATTAGAAGGTTTGGGTAAATTGCTAAATACCATTAAAAGTATTCAAAGAATTCATAATCCAGATTTAGATATAGAAGGCTTGCTTTTAACGATGTTCGATTCTCGTTTACGTTTATCTAATCAAGTTGTAGATGAAGTTAGAAAACATTTTTCAAGCATGGTTTTTGATACAATTATTAGAAGAAATACACGTTTAGGTGAAGCACCAAGTTATGGAGAAAGCATTATTGCTTATGATGCTACAAGTAAAGGAGCTGTAAATTATATAAATTTAGCCCAAGAAATTATAAAAAAGCAAAAGTAAATGGCGAAGGCAACTAAGAAACAAGCTTTAGGAAGAGGATTATCTGCATTATTACAAGAATCACCAAACATCAATTCTGCAACTGATAAAGATGCGGATAAAGTGGTTGGTAGTATTATTGAAATTGAATTAAGTTCAATTGAAGTAAATCCTTTTCAACCAAGAACTTATTTTGATGAAGAATCTTTACGAGAACTAGCTAGCTCTATTAGAGAATTAGGTGTTATTCAACCAATTACAGTTAGAAAACTAGAAGGGAACAAGTTTCAATTAGTTTCTGGTGAGCGTCGTTTTAGAGCATCAAAATTATTAGGAAACGCTACAGTACCTGCTTATATACGTTTGGCAAACGACCAAGAAATGCTAGAAATGGCATTGGTTGAAAATATACAACGTAAAAATTTAGATCCAATAGAAGTAGCACTTTCTTACCAACGTTTAATTGATGAAATTCAATTAACACAAGAAGATTTAAGTGTACGTGTTGGTAAAAAAAGATCTACAGTAACCAATTACTTACGTTTGTTAAAATTAGATCCAATTTTACAAACAGGTATGAGAGATGGCTTTATTTCTATGGGCCACGGACGCGCAATGATTAATGTTGATAATACAGAAGATCAATTAGCAATTTACGAGAAAATATTGCGTGACAAATTATCTGTAAGACAAACCGAAGATTTAGTGAAAAACTTAAAATCTGGGGCAATTGCAAAACCAAAAAAGAAAATTATACCCGCTTACATAAAAGAAAGTATCAAAGACATGGGCGATTACTTTGGTAATAAAGTAGATATTACTGTTGGCAGCAATGGTAAAGGAAAAATTTCAATTCCGTTTCTATCAGAAGAAGACTTTAACAGAATAAAAAACTTATTAAAATAAGTGTTTTTTAAAAAAAACATATTCATACTTGCATTGGCTTTTTTTTCAGCAACTCTTTTTGCTCAAAAAGATTCTACAGATGTAAAAATTAAAGGAGATATCAATTTCACTGAAGGTATTTACGATCCTTTGGCTCCTTCTAAAGCAGCTTTTTATTCTGCAATTTTTCCAGGAATGGGACAGATCTATAATAAAAAATATTGGAAAGCACCAATAGTATGGGCCGCTTTAGCAGTACCTGCTTATTATTATCAGATAAACAACCAAGAATATAAAAGGTATAGAACTGCTTACAAGTTAAGAAAAAATGGTTTGCAAGATGAGTTTACTGATGACGATGGAGTTTCTTCTGTGTCATTAACTACTTTAGAAACTGCCCAAGAGCAGTTAAGTGAAAATAGAGATATGTCTTTATTATCTGGCGTTATTATTTACATTTTACAAATTGTTGAAGCCAGCGTTAACGCACATTTACTTCAATTTAATACAGATGATACTATATCATTTAAACCAGCATTAATAATGGATCCGATAAGAATAGAAACACCTACTCTTGGATTAACAATAAAATATAATTTTTAAAATGAAAATTGCACTTTTAGGTTACGGAAGAATGGGAAAAGAGATTGAGAAAATAGCAATCTCCAGAGGTCATGAAATAGTAATTAGAAAAGATGTTGATGACGAAATTGACATTACTTTGGCAGATGTTGCCATTGATTTTAGCGTACCAACATCAGCATTTAACAATATTTCAAACTGCTTAAACAACAATGTTCCTGTAATTTCTGGAACTACGGGTTGGTTAGATAACTATAAAAATGCAGTTGCTTTATGCGAAGAAAAAAAAGGAGCATTTATTTATGCCTCTAACTATAGTTTAGGTGTAAATATCTTTTTTGAATTAAACAAACAGTTAGCCAAAATGATGAAAACTGTAGAAGGTTATACCATTTCTATGGAAGAAATTCATCATACATTAAAACTAGACGCGCCAAGCGGAACGGCAATTACATTAGCAGAAGGTATTATAGAAAATTCTTCTAAAAATAATTGGGAACTAGGCGAAAAAACATCAGAAGAAAATATACCAATTGTAGCTAAAAGAATTCCAGATGTTCCTGGAACACACACGGTTTGGTACGAATCTGAAGTAGATACCATCGAAATTAAACACACTGCACACAGCAGAAAAGGATTTGCTTTAGGCGCTGTTATTGCAGCAGAATGGATTGCAGATAAAACAGGCGTTTTTTCTATGAAAGATGTGTTAAACATCCGTTAATTACTGTAACATTTTTGACTATTTTACGCCTTATTAAACTATAAATCTTCATCCTTCGTAAAGGATTAAAAAATATCATTATGACATACTTACAATGGTTTATCTTTTTTCTAGCAATTCAAGTAATCCATTTTTTAGGAACTTGGAAATTGTATGTAAAAGCAGGTAGAAAAGCATGGGAAGCTGCAGTACCAGTTTATAACGCAATTGTTTTAATGCAAATAATTAATCGCCCAAAATGGTGGATTATTTTATTGTTCATACCAATTGTAAACTTATTAATGTTTCCTGTTATTTGGATTGAAACCATCAGAACTTTTGGTTTTTACAAAAAAATAGACTCGCTTTTGGTTTTGGTAACTTTAGGTTTATATATTTTTTACATCAACTATACTACTGATGCAGCATACAATGCAGAAAGAAGTATTAAACCAAGATCAGAATTGGGCGAATGGGTGAGTTCTATAACTTTTGCAATTATTGCAGCAACTTTAGTACATACCTATTTTATGCAACCATTTACCATACCAACATCCTCTTTAGAGAAATCTTTATTAGTTGGTGATTATTTATTTGTAAGTAAATTTCATTACGGCGCAAGAGTTCCTTCCACAGTAATTGCTGCTCCAATGGTACATGATTCTTTGCCTTTTACAGGTACAGCATCTTACCTTAAAGTACCGCAATTACCGTATACACGTTTACCAGGTTTACAAAAAATAAAAAATAACGATATTGTTTGTTTTAATTGGCCAGCAGATTCTTTGGCAACCATGTGGGGCGATACGTCAGGTAAATTCACCTACAAACCTGTTGATAAAAAAACAAATTATGTAAAACGTAGTGTTGGTATTGCTGGTGATTCTCTTGAAATGAGAGATGGTTATTTTTACATTAACGGTAAAAAGAATGTATTACCATACAGAGCAAAACTACAATTTTATTACACTTTTGAGTGTAAAGAACCAATTAGTCAAAGTACGTATCCAAAGTTTTTACTAGACAAAGAAAGAACCGGTGTTTATAAAATTTTATCGGAATACTGGAATAATGAAAAAATCCAAGAAGCTATTAAACAAAATGGTAGTCTAACTAAAATTGGTCAAGATTCTTTGTATACCGAAGTCGTTGGTGGTGTAAATCAACAATTTGCACAGCGATTAAAAATGATTAATGTTGAAAATAAAATCAACATTAATTTAACGGAAGAAGAAGTAACAAGATTAGAAAAATATCCGCTTACTGTTTCTGTTAAAAAAATAAATCACGCTCCGGATGTTGCAATTTTTCCACATGTAGAAAAATTACAATGGAGTCAAGATAATTTTGGTCCTATTTATATTCCTAAAAAAGGTGCTACTGTAAAATTAGATGCAGCATCCATCCCTTTTTACAAACAAATTATTAAAAATTATGAGTATAATGATTTGGTTATTAATGGTGATGATATTTTTATCAATGGAGAAAAAGCAGATTCATACACGTTTAAACAAGATTACTACTATTTAATTGGAGATAATAGACACAACTCTTTAGATGCTCGTTATTGGGGTTATGTGCCTTTTGATCATGTTTTAGGAAAACCAGTAATGATTTGGTTTAGTTGGGATGCAAATGCACCAAGTTTTACAGCTAAATTAAAATCGATAAGATGGGACAGAATGTTTACAACTGTTGGTGGCGATGGCGAACCTGTTTCTTACAGATATGTAGTTTTTGCTTTAATTGCACTTTATATTGGCTATAGTTTTTATAAAGGAAAAAAAGTTAAAAAATAGTCCTCAGGATCCAGTAGCAGTAGCAGTAGCAGTAGCAGTAGCAGTAGCAGTAGCAGTAGCAGTAAAAATAAAATAAAAAGTTAAATAAACACGAAGATGCAAAAGTTTACAGCAAAGTTCGCAAAGGTTTTTATGTTAATTTTTTTTGATAAAAAAGCTAGAGCATCTTTTTATAAACTTGCTAAAATCTCCCCTTTGGGGAATTAAAAGGGACTTTATGTCATTATTTATACCTACCTACTTCTCTCCTATTTCTCAATATTCAGAAATTGCAAAAGCCACTGAGATTGTTTTTGAAATGGATGATAATTTTCAGAAACAAGGATACAGAAATCGTTGTTATATATTTAATAGCAGTGGCAAACAATTGTTAAGTATTCCTGTAAAACATCTTTCTAAAGAGGGCAGAAAAAAAACAAAAGACACCTTGGTTGAAAATGATTTTCCTTGGCAAGACCAGCATTTTAAATCGTTACAAATAGCCTATAGAAATTCACCTTTTTTTGAGTTTTTTGAAGATGATATAGCGCCTATTTTTGAAAAAAAATACAAATATCTTCAAGATGTAAATATCGACACATTTCTATTTGTTTCTGATGCTTTACAATTAGAAACCACTTTTTCTAAAACTAAAGAATACCAAGTAGAAACTATTGAAAATGACTTTAGATTATTGGCTGAGATAAAACAGCAACCAGAAAAATTAGTAGATAAATATATCCAGATGTTTGATGACGAACATGGTTTTTTACCAAATTTATCCATATTAGACTTGCTTTTTATGGAAGGACCTAATTCAATTAGTTTTTTATAAGAAAATTTTATATCTTTAAAGAACATTATTTCCCCAAAGTGTTTTACTCAGAAATAATGTTTCTTTATGATCGTATTAAAACAATATATAAATAATTTTCATAATTTATCAGAAGAATCCTATAAAAAATTTGAGGATCTAACTCAACTTATAACAGTTTCTCATAAATATATTTTATCAAAACAAGGAGAAATACCACAAGATCTTTTTATACTTAAAAAAGGTGTTGTAAGATCTTATTATACAGATACTAATGGCAAAGAATACAATAGAAGCCTATTTACACCTTTTAGCTCATCCGGTTCTCTAGGAGCTTTAGTGAAAAATAAGCCGTCAGAAATTTCATACGAATGCTTAACTGATTGCGAATTATATGCTATCAATTTCAAAAAATTAAAGCAACTTGCACTTCAAGATAAAGACATAGCGTTAATGTATGCAAATGCCTTAGAAAGTATCTTTTTACTATCTGAAGCCCGAATTTATAATTTAACGGTTCTAAATGCCACAGAAAGATATTTTAAATTAAAAGAAGAAATACCAAATATCGAAAACATGATACCACAATATCATATAGCTTCATTTTTAAATATTTCTGCTGTACAATTAAGTAGAATTAGAAAAGAAATTTCTAAAAAATAATTTTTTATTAACATATGTAAACTTATATGATCAAAAAAGCATCTAAATTTGAGTATAGAAAAATATCCCCCTAAATTTCTATCAAGTTTTATAAAAAGGTTTACTTTAGAGTAAGCCTTTTTTTTTATGATAAAATTTATAATACATTATTCACTGCATTTTTTAGTTCCGTTTTTAATCGCTTTTTTCATTTTTAGGAAAAACTGGAAAACGGTTTACCTCATTTTTTTATGCTCTATGTTGGTAGATTTAGATCATTTATTGGCAAACCCTATTTTTGAAGAAAATAGATGCAGCATCAATTTTCATCCATTACATACATATACAGCCATTGCCATCTATTTTTTAGCACTTTTCTTTCAAAAAACAAGGATTATTGGTATCGCATTATTGTTTCATATGCTTACCGATTTTATAGATTGTTATGTATAAAGCTTATTAAATAGTTTTGTTATTTCTGTAGAAATATTTAATTTAATAATAAAAAACAAATACAATAGTGTAATTAATCCACTTTTTAAGATAATGTTTATAATTGGGTGAATCGGAATTTTATAAACATAAATATTACTAAAAGTAAAATCCCAAAAATTAAACAATAGGTATAACATAGCAATTAATAAAATCATCAACCATGATTTATCTGTAAAAGGTGTCATGGAGAATTTTCTTTTTACGAAAAATATCTTTCCTGTATTTGCACAAAAAATAACAATTAGAGTTGCTAAAGCTAATCCGTCTGTACCCATATCTAACTCATAATAAAAGAGTTTATTTAAAAAATATACAGAAATTGCCATGATTAGACTATAAGGTAATGTAATTTTATAATATTTAGAATTATTAATAATCGCACCATTATTTCCTAGAAATCCGTTATACATTTTTAGTAGAGAAATCATAAAAACCACTAAAGCTCCGCCTGCATACTGAACAGGTAACAAACTAAATAACTCCTTTATATTTGCATTAATAACTACAAAGAAAAAACCACTTATAATTAATAAATTAATAGAACTTTTTTTATATAAAGACGCAACTTCTGTATGATTTTCTTCGTTTAATGTTTTAGATGTTAACGGTTGCAAAATGTTTAGCATCGCTCTGCTTGGTGCTTCTATAAAAGACCCAATAAAAACCGCCACAGAATAGTAAGCTGCTGTTTGAATTGATTCTTTACCCGGAATCATAAACTTATCTATATCTAAAATAATAGCACCTGCACTTCCTGCCATAATAATATAGATAGAAAAACGTAAAACTTCCTTAAAATTATCTGGTCTCTCAAAAGTGAACTTTGGTAAATACAATTTAAAAGCATAGAACATCATTAGCAACATTCTAATAAAATAAGCGCCTGTTAAATAATAGATAAATTCTGCTTTGGTTATCCATTGCAAATACACCGCAAAGAGCAATAGCATTACAACAACTCTGTTATATAACTCTTTTAAAATATTACCAAATACCGTTTGAAAATGCACTTTTGCCCAAGCATAAAACACTTCGAAATAGGCACACGTAAAAGCAACTAAGTAAATTACAAACGTGTATTCTTTTATAACCGGATTTTTTTCAGAAATATAATTGCTTATTTGTTCATAAAATAAATCACCAAAAAAACCAATGGGAATTGCTATTAATAATGGTAAAAGTAATACGGACGATAAAAATTTATCTTTTTCTATTTTTGTAAAATAACTTGAGAAAAATTTTACAATCGTATGATGAATTCCGAGTGCAATTAAAGGCATTAATAAATTAGACGTTGCCAACAAAAAAGTAACCAAACCATAATATTCATCTTCTAAAAAACGAGTATATAAAACCAAGGTATTTATACCGCCAACAGCAAAACCTAAATAAATAAATAGGGTATTTTTAAAAGATTGTTTAATTACAATTCCCATTTATTTTTAAATATTTTTTATGATTTCTGATAAACTTTTAGTCAATTCTTTTCTATGATATTGTTCAATATTTTTAGAGTCTACAATTAAACTACCAGTTTTATATTGCTGATATAACTTCTTGATTTCTGATGTTAATTTTGCTTCATTTCTAAATCCTACAACAACACCCGCATTTGTATTTGTTAGTATTTCTGATAAATCCCCCGATTCTGGTCCGATTGCTAGTATAGGTCTTTTGGCTGTTAAATATTCAAATAATTTTCCTGTTAAAATTCCTTCAGATTTTTGAACATCAGGAATTAACAGTAACAAAACTTGTGCTTTTTTCTGATATTCTATTGCTTCTTTATGAGAAACATACCCAATAAAATTCGTGTTTTCTATTAAGTTATTCGATAAAATTTCTTGCTTTACATCCTCAGAAATATCACCAATAAAATTGAGTTTTAAATCCTTTTTAAAATCGGTATTTTCTAAACACAACTTCTTTAAAACGCAAAACAATACTTTAGGATTGCTTTGTTTTGGCAACAATCCAATATAAGATATAGAGAATTTTTTATCTAATTTTACACTGTTTTCAGCTAAGACTTCATCATCAAAACCATTTGTAATTACTTCTACCCTAGTTGCTTTTTTAGCAAATTCTTTTTTCAAAGCATTACTAACTGTTAAAATACAATCTGCATTTTTAAAAACAGAAGTTTCTAATTTTAAGTTTCTATTTTTAGCAAACGATAGTTGTTTAAATTCTTTATTATAATACAAATCTGTCCAAGGATCTCTAAAATCTGCAATCCATTTAATCTTATTTTTTTTCTTTAATTTCTCTGCAATTAAATGCATACTGTGTGGCGGACCTGTAGAAATGATTACATCAACTTTATTTTCTTGCAGATATTTATGTAGATATTTCACAGAAGAATTTACCCAAAATACTTTAGGATCCGGAATAAAAAAATTGCCTCTTATAAAGGATAAAAAACCATTATTTACAGCATTAGAAACATCACTTTTTTGTTGATTTTTTTGCTTCCAAAATAACAAATCTGTAGGTTCCCAAATGGGTTGTTTTAAAACTTTTACATTTTTAGGAACTTCATTATTTAATGAAGTATCTTCTTTTGGATAGTTAGCATTCTCAACCGTATATACAAGAGGTTCAATATCAAAATTTTGTAAATATTTTACAAATTTTAACCAACGCTGAACGCCAGAACCACCTGCAGGAGGCCAATAATATGTAATTATTAGTACTTTCAACTTAGAAGATTATCGTATAAATGTAAGAGTTTTTTTGATGTTTGCTCCCAAGAAAACTCATTTCTAACAAAATTTTTTCCGTTTGCTCCCAATTCGGCTCTTAGTTTTTCATCAGAAAATAGTTTTAAAATTTTATCAGAAAAATCATTTATATTTTTTTCTTGATGTACTAAACCCGAATTTGTTCTTTCCACCAATCGTTTTTGAGCAATCGCATCACTTACCAATAATGGTTTTGCCAAACTCATGTATTGAAAAATTTTGTTTGCATAGGCAACATCATGTTGTAAATTTCTGTGCAAAGGAGAAATACAAACAGCACTTGTAAGAATATACGATTGAAAAAGTGAAACATTTTGCCATCCTTCAAAATCTACAAATTCTTGTAATTTTAAATCCTCAACTTGTTGTTTTAAAATAGTATCTGTGGTGTTTTTACCAACAATTACTAATTTTACATTGGGAATTTTATCTTTTAAATTTACTAAGGATGAAATTGCAGTTTGCAACCCTCTTCTGATATGTGTATCGCCTAAATACAAAATCACAAACTTATTTTTATATCTTTCTGTAATTGATATATCAATTGTGTAATCTTCAAAAAAAGAAGCCCTAATAGTATTTGGCACTAAAATAAACTTCTCTTTTTCTGATGGCAATCGCGTTTGTAAAGTTTCTATAAACTCAGGTGAAACAGAAATTACCTTGGTTGCTTTTTTAATGAATTCCTCTTCTTTTTGTTTCCATTTTTTAGGAGAAATAATATATTTTCCGGGAAACTTTTGCAAATGAGGGTATAATTTCATTACTTCTGGCATGTTATCATGCAAATCTAATACAATGGGTAAATTAAACTTTTTGTTGGCATTATAAACTGCTTGTGCAATTCTAATATCATGAATATGTAAAGCCTCAATTTTGGTGTCTTTTATAAATTGATGAATTTTATGTTGCATCAAAAAAGTATAAAAAGGAACCGTATACGCCAAAGCAGAAAGTTTGTATTCTAGCTTATTAGAAGCGTATCTTCTAACTTCAATTCCGTTTATATTTTCTGATGTTTTTTCATCAGCATATTTTAAACAAAAAAGAAAAACTTGGTGACCAGCGTGTACCAAAGAAACCGCTTCATTTTCTACCCTTGGATCAGGTGGAAAAGCAGCGTCTAGAATCATTCCTATTTTCATGCTAGTTTTTCCTTCTTCTTTTTGCCATATAAAAATCCAAATGCTGAAGCTAAAATTAAAATGATATAAGCCGCAAGCGACATAAAACCACCTTGTTGAATCACTTTTGGCTCAAATTTAAACTCAATTTTATGATTTCCTGCAGGAATTTTCATTCCTCGCAACACATAATTTACTCTAAAATGAGGTGTTAATTTCCCATCAACATAAGCATTCCAACCATCTTTATAATAAATTTCAGAAAAAACAGCAAATTGCTCTTTGGCTGATTTCGATTGATACTCTAACTCAGTAACATCATATTTTACCAAATTAACTGTTGCTGTAGTGTCTTTTTCAAATGTAAAAGCACCTTTTTCTGTGATCTTACTTTTGTCTAAAACTGCACTTGTTTTAGTTTGTAAAACGTCTAAAGTGTTCATTTCTTCATTGGCAGAATTTACCAAAATTACATTATCCACAAACCAAACATTCCCATTTATAGCTGGATTTTGTTGCACCTGATTTTCATTTTTAGCATCGGTAACAATAAAATATTTAGTGTTTAACATGTTTAACACTTCCATATTATTTTTGGCGATTTGAAACTCAAATAACTCTTGATATCTGCCCATTTTTGCAGCATGATAACCGCCAATTGATTGATGAAAATAAGATGTAGCGCCATCTTGCATAGGATCTGTTGTAAAGTTGGCAACCCTAAAATGTGTTTTATCTTCTAAAATTAATTTGTCTGCATTAGAAGCTACAAAAGGAGTTTCTACTTTTCTTGAGGATTTAAAATCTGAGGCATTTACATATTTTTTATTCACAGAAACTAAATCGAACAAAACTAACACTGCAATAGCTGCAATGACAAACTTTTGTTTTACTTTATTTCTTATAAAGAATCTTAACGTTATTGCTGTAACTAAAAGCAACGCTAAAGAACGTAAGGTATCTTTCAATAACATGGCCTCTCTATCTGCAATAACAGCATCTTTTAATCCTGGCAAATCATTATAATTACTATCACGTAAACCTTCAAAAGTTGAAAAACTGTGTGCTAATAAAAACCCAAGAACTATGAATCCACCAAAAACATAAACTGCTTTTTCCAGAGATTTTATTTTTTTCTTTTTAGAATTATTAGATGAAAAGAATTCCTTTAAGCCTAAAATTGCTAAAATTGGCACACATAATTCTGCAATAACTTGTATCGATGAAACAGCTCTAAATTTGTTATATAACGGAATGTAGTCAATAAAGAAATTGGTTAATCCTTCAAAATTTCTACCCCAACTTAATAAAATGGAAAATACGGTTGCAGCAACCAACCATTGTTTTAATCGTCCCTTTATAATGAAAATTCCAAGGAAAAAAAGAAAGAAAATTACCGCGCCAATATACGCCGGCGCTTCTACAATGGGTTGATCTCCCCAATAGGTTAGCACTTGTTCAGAATAATCGTCTGCCACTTTTTTGCCAGCTCTTTCTTCAATTAATTGATAAAAGTTAGAATTTTTATTTAATTTTTCTACAGTTCCGCCGCCCATAAAACGCGGAATGAATAAATTAAATGTTTCTAGTTTTGCATAACTAAATTGTGTAATATATTCTTTTTCTAAGCCTTTTGATGCTACTTTATTGGTCCCGTCTGCATTTATAGTTAATTCAGATTTTCCTCGTGTACTAAAATCTGTATATTCTTTCATCGCCATTAATCGAGATGAATTTGCACCAATCCCTAAAATAACCGCCGCTAAAATAATAGCTGCTTGTTTTATAAAAATTGGCAACTTTTTTTCTTTAATGGCATGAATAAATTCTACCAATCCTAAAATCAACAAACAAAAACCAAGATAATAGGTCATTTGTATGTGATTTGCATAAATTTCTAAGGCCATTGCTAGACCTATAACAAAGAAACCAAGTGCATATTTTTTCTGAAAAACCCATAAAACACCCGCTACAACTAATGGCATATACGCAATTGCATGTGCTTTTGCGTTATGACCCGGAATAAAAATAATGATTAAATAAGTAGAAAATCCGAAGGAAAGCGCCCCTAAAATAGCCAATCTCCAATGTACTTTTAAAGCCAACATCAAAACAAAAAAACTTAGAAAATATAAGAATGTATAATCTGCTGGTCTTGGTAAAAAACGCACTAATTTATCTAAAGATCTTACAAAATCATAAGGATAATAGGCACTAATTTGATAGGCTGGCATTCCGCTAAACGATGCACCAGTCCAATAAGGTTCTGTATCTTTATCGGCTCTAAAATCATTGATTTCTTTTGCCATTCCTTGAAATTGTGTAATATCTGATTGTGCAATTTTTTGTCCTTTTAATACAGGATAAAAATAAATTAATGATGCTATTATAAATATTACAATTGCAATACTATAAGGTACAATTTTCTTTGCCTTCACTTTTTTAATTTTGATTTTAAGAATAAAATTTATTGTGTTGTGATAAGAAATCACTTTGTTTAGAATACTAAATATATACAAGAAACTACTCTATTTCTTCAAAATCTACGTATTCGCCAACAGTATCTTTACCTTGTTGGCCTTTTTTTGGCGTTTTATCAATAATTGTTTCGCCCTCTTTTACAGCACCATTAGTTTGCTGATTTCCAAATTGTTGCTCAGCTTTTTTCTGTATAGTTTCTGCTGCCTTTTTAATTAAAAAAGGAGCAAGTAAACGTGCTAAAAACTTAAAAGCATAGTAAAATACTAAAATATAAAGTATTGTCTTAAATAATCCTACTAACATGGTATTGTTTAAAAAATCAATCAAAAGTAACAATTTGAGAACAATTGTAGCGTTAACAAACTATAAAACTTTTACAAAAGTAAAAAAGTATACATTACTTTTAAAAACAGCAATTTTGTTCTATGTTTGTTTATCGAATTAAATTTTTATTTAAAATCTCTTTTTGACCAATGAAAAACCGTAAATTGAAACTCTTTTCTTTGTTATTTCTACTTGGTTTTTCTTCTATTTATAGTCAATATACAGAAGTTATTAACTCTAACAAACCTGGTTTTTCAGAGAGTCCGTATAGTGTTGGCACCGGTGTTTATCAATTTGAAAGTAATTTATTTTTAAGAAACACTTCTATAGAACCTACTTTTTCTGTTCCGCAATCTTTTGGTTTTGACATGTTGTTTAGAACCAGTTTTTT